>NZ_JADCBK010000133.1 GCF_020253525.1 Aquidulcibacter sp. | reverse complement strand
GGCATTGGAGGCGAGATTGTACAAACACTGACGTAAACGCGTCGGATCCCCGAAGGCGTGGTTGATCGGTGCCGCCTGCAGCGCCAACACATTGCCATTGGTCTCAAGTATGGGCCGAATAGTGTCGGCCACTTCCTGCAAAATCGCGGCAGGCGAATAGGCGATTGCCTCTGTCTCCATAGACCCAGCTTCGATTTTGGATAAATCCAAGATTTGGTTGATCACGCCCAACAAATGCTTACCTGCCCCCTTAATGCGGGCTGCATCTTCACGGCTTTGCACTTGGTTCGCACCCTGAAGGTCTTCTTCAAGAATCTCTGCATAGCCAATCACAGCATTCAGCGGGGTGCGTAATTCATGGCTCATAATGGCCAAGAAAGACGATTTTGCCTTATTGGCTGCCACCGCGCTGGCGCGCTCGGCTTCTGCCTCTAGGCGCCCAGCAGCATCGATCCGCAAACGCTCAAAGGCGCGGGCGAGGGCACCTACCTCATCGCCGCGCTCTTGCAGAGGTGTTTCTTCGCTGAGGTCGCCCGAGACAAAGCGCTCTGCCACTTGGGTCAAAAGCTTCAGCGGCTTTGTGACCCGGAAGCGCAAAAAGGCGAACACAAAGATCAGCGCGACCGCAAACAGAATGGAGGTTGCCAGCAAGGATTGGTTGCGGGCAGTTTCAAGTCGAACAATCCGCTCTTCCAACAGTCGCGACAATTCGGTTGCGACAATCAGGCTGACATCGTGAAACTGCTTGCGGGCTTGCCATTCAAGGGCAGCGGCCACCTTCGGTTCGAAAGTTTCGCTGCCACCTGATAGACGGCGCGTATAGGTGTCTAGCCGGTCAAGGGCCCGAATACCTTCGGCAAATTCGCTCTGGAAAATCCCCAGTCGTTCTGCCGTTCGAGAATGACGCAATGCTGAAGCCGCAGAATCTTCAAGCTGACTGATTGCCACACGATAGCCACCGCTCAAGCGCAGCAATTCATTGCCGTCGGTCGTGACATTGGATTTATCCTCGCTGCTGAAATAGCCCATTGCAGCAGCTTTGGCGTCCAGGATCGATTGTGTTTCTGGGAAGCGGACGATCAAAAGGTCCATCAAATAATAGGAATCAAGTTCGGGATCGAGGATCAGGTTAGACGCATCGCCGACTTGCCCAGTAAGGGTACGTAGCTTTGAGCGAATGGCGTTGACAGGGCCAATCTCGGCCCGCCCGTTGGCGGCAATTTCAAGTAAATCCTCGGATACTTGTTCAATCGTAGCCTCTGTCGAGAACGCATTGCCATAACGGGTTTGCGCCCGCTTTAAGTCTGACACAGAAGTAAAGAGCTGCGAGGTGAGTGCGCCGCTGGTTTCTGACTGAAACATCGCTTGGCTCAAGCTAATGCCGGCCTCATTGATGGCCTTGGCCATTTCAACGCCGCGAAGTTCCTTCTGTGCGAAATCAATCGCCTTCTGCTGTTCTTGCAAAAACAGCACAAGCAGCAGCGCGATTGGCGCCAAAAAGGCTGCCACCGCAACCGTCAGGCTGGCCGTCAGTTTGAAAGCACGAGGGGTTACGGCACGCAAGTTCATTACGTATCGTATAAAACCCTGAGGTTATCATTGCGCTAAAATGGACACATCAATTGCGTGCAAGCGGGCGGCTTTTGGGCCGCCCGTGCCGATTTTTCAGGGCTTTTGAGGGGATACGGGCGATTAGGCTGCCATGCGCGCGCGAACTTCGCGGCGTAATGTGTCGATAGGGACTAAGCCTGAATCGGTACGCAAGTGCCAATAGGTCCAGCCATTGCACGCAGGGGCATGCTGAACTTGGGCACCAACCCGGTGGATAGAGCCAACCATTTCACCGGCCATGATTGAACCGTCAGCGCGGACTCGCGCCGCAACATCTCCACGTGGCGAGTAGATGGCGTCACCCGCACGCAATAAACCTTGCTCGACAATGGTACCAAAGGGGACGCGCACTTCGTCTTTCTTGGACTTCATCACGGCGAGGTCATCAAGCTGCCCTGGTTCGACGCGAGAAATACGTTGCTCAGCAGCTAAGGCATAGCCCGCATCGCGCTCCAAGCCGATCCAGCGGCGGCCTAAAGCTTTGGCTACGGCACCAGTCGTGCCCGAACCAAAGAAGGGATCCAAGATCAAGTCGCCGGGCTTACTTGCAGCCATCATGATGCGATGGAGCAGGGCCTCTGGCTTTTGGGTTGGATGAACTTTTTTGCCAGACATATCCTTCAAGCGCTCATGGCCTGAACAAATGGGGATGGACCAGTCTGAACGCATTTGCACGTCATCATTGAGGACTTTCAACGCGTCATAATTGAAGGTGTAGCGCTTTTGATTGGCCGATTTGGTTGCCCAAATCATGGTCTCATGGGCGTTTTGGAAGCGGGTTCCTTTGAAGTTCGGCATTGGGTTTGTCTTGCGCCAGATGACGTCGTTCAAGATCCAGAAGCCCTGATCTTGCAAGGTCGCGCCAACGCGGAAAATATTGTGATAGGAGCCAATCACCCAGATTGTGCCAGTGTCCGACAAGCAGCGCCGCGCGGCGGCCAGCCAGGCTTTGGTGAAGGCGTCATAGGCGGCGAAGTCTGCGAATTTATCCCACTCGTCATCGACGCCAGCTACTTTGGAATTGTCAGGACGGGTCAGGTCGCCACCCAATTGCAGATTATAGGGCGGGTCGGCAAAAATCATATCAACAGAGCCTTCAGGCAGGCTGTTCATGAGCTCAATGCAATCGCCAATCAAAATGCGGTTTTCGTAATCTGCTGACATGTTGTGCCCCTTGTGTGTGCGGGGCCAATTGAATCTATTAGGGTTAAAAAAGGATTCACAAAGTGAGTCAGTGATTCTTTTTTTGCGCAATACTGCAGTAAAATTTTTTTCCAAATTGGCCGCCCTCTGATGGGGGATGTCAGAGGGCGGCGCTGGGGGATCGCCTCAGGGCATGGGCGACCCTTCAAGACGGGCCAAAAACTTGGCTCCATCCGAAATTAGCGACATTTGCCAAAGCGGTCTGGTGAAGCGCCGGGGCCACCGCGAGTACCCGGTGGATTTTCCCAATTTGTGCCGCGGCCGCCGACTGGGCCGGGGGGATTATTGTCATTATCGAACCAGCATTTGGCCTTTTGGTTCCAGAACCCAAAACTTGGGTGCCAATAGCCAATGCGGGCGTTGTAATAATAGCCATTGTGCGAGGGCACGAAGACATAGCGCGTGCCTTTGTGGTGATAAATGCGGTCGGGTGAGGCACCAGGACCACCGCGCGGCCCGGGGGGATTTTCCCAATTGGTACCGTGACCACCAGCTCGACCTGGGGGATTGTTATCACGGTCTTTGGCAAAAGCAGGCGCACTGGCACCTGTCACAAGAACAAGGGCGGCCGCGGCGGCAAACAAGCTTGGAATAGGTTTCATGTTTCTTCTCCATAGGTTGGGTCCCGTCGAGAAGAGAAACGCAGCGGGGACTTCTATTCCGTCTCAAGCGGTCGCCACATTGCAGAAGTTTAATTTTGGAGCGCCGCGAGCACCTTGGCTACTGGCTTATAGCTGAGCCGGTGGATTGGACAGGGACCTAAGCGGATGAGGGCTTCTTGATGGGCTTTGGTGCCATAGCCCTTGTGCTGGGCAAAGCCATAACCGGGATAAAGACGGTCAGCCTCAACCATGATGCGGTCGCGTGCGACTTTGGCCAGAATGGAGGCGGCTGCAATCGACAGCGAGAGATGATCGCCGCCAATCACGCAAAAAGCGGGACAGCCAAGTTTTGGTGGGCGATTGCCATCTACGAGGGCGAGGCTGGGTGGGGGCGAAAGGTTTTCAACCGCCAGTGCCATCGCCTTCAAAGTGGCTTTCAGAATATTTGTGGAATCAATTTCTTGTGCCGTTATCATCACAATCGAGCTCGCCAAAGCCTGCTCTTGGATCACCCCGAAAAGCGCGTCGCGTTGGGCATGGGTCAGGCGCTTAGAATCATCGATGCCCGTGGGTAGATTTTTGGGGTTCAAGATCACGGCAGCCGCAGCCACCGGCCCGGCCCATGGTCCGCGTCCGGCTTCGTCAATGCCACATACAGTCTCAAGCGGCACACGCAGCTGTCTGGCATAGTCTGTTTCAAGGGTCAGATTGGGCATCGCTGCAACACTATGGCGGATTCGCGCAGGAATTCGCATCTCTCCCACATTGGCCCCCTTTCTTATCTCGGGCGGATTGCTATGGTCGGCCTATCAGATAGGAAGCACTCATGAGCAGCAAGATCGAGCCAAGCCAGTTTGACGCCTATTCCAAGGCCGAAACCGACGAACCGTTTTTCACGCTTTTGGCCCGTGATCCCATCGCGCCATCCTTGGTTGAGGCTTGGGCCTATTTGCGCTCGGGCCAAATCGGCGCGGCAGAGATTGCGTTTAAGCAAGCTGTTGATGCTGCAACCCATATTGATCCGCAAATGCCAGGCGAAGCCCAGATTCGCTCTGCGTTTGAAGTTGCCGATGAGTGCCGTCAGTGGGCGCGCTCAAAAATGGTGTCAGGACGCCGGTAAACCATGACTTCTGCCCCCGATGCGGCAGCTGTGCCGCAAGGTGGGCTGCCGAAAAAGCTCCTTTTCTTAGCCGGTCCGGTTGCAGGATCGAACGTGCTCGTCATGTTGATGGGCTTGGTCGATTCCATTTTGGTGGGTCGTCACTCGGCCACCGAGCTTGCAGAACTTGCCTTGGCTTGGAGCCTGAATGGCACG
>NZ_JADCBK010000132.1 GCF_020253525.1 Aquidulcibacter sp. | reverse complement strand
GAAGTTCCGCGACGCCATGGACAAGATCGGCCTTGAAAGCCCCAAGTCCAAGATCGCCCACACGGTTGAAGAGGCCATGGCCGCCCTGCCCTTCGTCGGCCTGCCTGCTATTATTCGCCCCAGCTTTACCCTTGGCGGCACGGGCGGTGGCATCGCCTATAATGTCGATGAGTTTAAGCGCATCTGCGCCAATGGCATTGCCGCAAGCCCTGTCGGTGAAGTCTTGGTTGAAGAAAGCGTTTTGGGCTGGAAAGAATATGAGATGGAAGTGGTTCGCGACAAAGCGGACAATTGCATCATCATCTGCTCCATCGAAAATATTGACCCCATGGGCGTTCACACGGGCGATTCCATCACCGTTGCCCCTGCACTTACCCTGACCGATAAAGAATATCAGCGCATGCGCGATGCCTCGATTGCCGTCTTGCGCGAGATTGGGGTGGAGACCGGTGGCTCTAACGTGCAATTTGCCCTCAATCCCGCCGATGGCCGGATGACGGTGATTGAGATGAACCCGCGTGTGTCGCGCTCCTCTGCCTTAGCGTCCAAAGCAACAGGCTTCCCAATTGCCAAGGTCGCGGCCAAGCTTGCCATCGGCTACACGCTCGATGAAATCGCCAACGACATTACGGGCGGGGCGACCCCTGCCTCGTTTGAGCCCTCGATTGACTATGTCGTCACCAAAATCCCCCGCTTTGCCTTTGAAAAGTATAAGGGTGCCGACACAACTTTGACCACGTCGATGAAGTCGGTGGGCGAAGCCATGGCGATTGGCCGGACGTTTCAGGAAAGCTTCCAAAAGGCCCTGCGCTCGCTGGAAACGGGCCTCGATGGCTTTGATCCCTTCTTAGAGGTCGGCAATGATAAGGAAGCGCTGCATCAAGCGCTGACAATCCCGACCCCAACCCGTATTTTGGTGGTTGGCCAGGCCCTGCGCATGGGCATGAGCGTGGAAGAAGTCCATGCCGCCAGCAAGATCGACCCCTGGTTCCTCGACCAATTCGCCGACTTGATCGCGACGGAAAAGAAGCTGGAGACCCTTGGCCTTCCCCAAGCCCCCGCCGATTGGCGCTATGTCAAAGCCCAAGGCTTCTCCGATAAGCGCTTGGCCAAAATCGCTGGCAAGAGCGAGCTTGATGTGCGGGCCGCGCGCCGTGCTGCGGGCGTGCGCCCATCCTATAAGCGCATCGACACCTGTGCGGCCGAATTTGCCTCGCCCACGCCCTATATGTATTCGACCTATGAAACCGAATGCGAAGCCGCACCCAGCTCTGCCAAGAAAATCATCATTCTGGGCGGTGGGCCAAACCGCATCGGCCAAGGCATTGAGTTTGACTATTGCTGCTGCCACGCAGCCTTTGCCTGCGAAGAGCTGGGCATTGAAAGCATCATGGTCAATTGTAACCCAGAGACGGTCTCAACCGATTATGACACCTCAGACCGGCTGTATTTTGAGCCTTTGACTGCGGAAGACGTGCTGGAAATCATCGAGACCGAAAAGCAAAGCGGAACCCTGCTCGGCGTCATCGTGCAGTTTGGTGGCCAAACCCCGCTGAAGCTTGCCCACCCACTGGAACAAGCCGGTGTGCCCATCCTGGGCACCAGTGTGGACGCCATTGATATTGCCGAAGACCGCGAGCGCTTTAAGGCGCTGCTCAATGAGCTCAATATGCTCCAACCCCGCAATGCGATTGCCCGCACCGAAGCCGAAGCAATTCTGGGGGCACAGGCTGTGGGTTATCCCGTTGTGCTGCGCCCATCCTATGTGTTGGGCGGCCGGGGCATGGAGATTGTCTATGATCAGGCAAGCCTCGAGCGCTATGTGCGCGAAGCGGTGATTGTGTCGGGCGATAACCCCGTCCTGATCGACCAATATTTGCGCGATGCCATCGAAGTCGACGTAGATGCTTTGTCCGACGGCAAGGATGTGTTCGTGGCAGGCATCATGGAACATATCGAAGAAGCGGGTATTCACTCCGGCGACAGCGCCTGTGCGCTTCCCCCCTATACCCTACCCGATGAGATTATCGCCAAGATCGAAGCCCAGACCATTGCCATGGCCAAGGGCCTAAATGTGGTGGGCCTGATCAATATCCAATATGCCATTAAGGACGACACAATCTATGTGTTGGAAGCAAACCCACGCGCCTCGCGGACGGCCCCCTTTGTGGCCAAAGCCGTGGGTATTCCAGTTGCCCGGATTGCGGCCAAGCTTCAGGCGGGTGAAAGCCTTGCAAGCTTTGGACTAAAGCAGAAGAAACTCAACCATGTTGCTGTAAAAGAAGCGGTTTTCCCCTTTGCTCGTTTTGCGGGTGTGGACCCCATTTTGGGCCCTGAAATGCGCTCAACCGGCGAATGCATGGGCATTGATGCAGACTTTGGTCATGCGTTCTTAAAGTCGCAATTGGGCGCTGGCATGCGTTTGCCTACCGGCGGCACCGCCTTCTTGTCGGTGAAAGATAGCCATAAGCCCGCGCTTGCCGAACTCGGTCGCAACTTTGTCCGCTTAGGTTTCAAACTGGTCGCGACAGAGGGCTGTGCCAAAGTCCTGCGCGAGGCTGGCGTGCCGGTGGAGCGCGTCAATAAGGTGATGGAAGGCCGTCCCCATATCGTGGACGCGATGATCAATGGCGACATTCAATTGGTCGTCAATACCACCGAAGGCGCGCAATCACTCGCCGACAGCTATTCTATCCGACGGACTGCTTTGGTGTCTAATATCTCTTACTACACCACCATCGCAGGGGCGCGTGCGGCTGCCACGGCCATTGAAGCGGCCGAGGGAGAAACCCTGCAAGTTAAGCCACTGCAAGCATACGCTTGACGAAAGACGTTCTGAACACCACTCTATAAGCCCCTTTTTGTGGAATCCCCCTAATGGAAAAGATCCCTATGACTGCAGAGGGCCATGCGGCGCTCGATGCAGAACTCAAACGTTTGAAGACTGACGAGCGCCCATCGGTGATTGGCGCGATCTCAGAAGCGCGCTCGCATGGCGACCTGTCTGAGAATGCGGAATATCACGCAGCCAAAGAGCGGCAATCCTATATTGAGGGCCGCATCGCTGAGCTGGAAGACAAATTGGCACGCGCCCAAGTGATCGACGTGTCGAAACTGTCGGGCACGAATGTGAAGTTTGGTGCCACGGTGACCGTCATTGACGAAGACACCGACCATAAGGCTGTCTACAAAATCGTGGGCGAAGATGAAGCCGATGTGAAGCTTGGCAAAATCTCAATCACCTCACCCATCGCGCGCGCCATGATTGGCAAAGAAGAAGGCGATGTGGTGGAAGTGGCAGCTCCTGGCGGCTCTAAAAGCTACGAGATCGTCTCGGTCACCTGGGCCTAAGGCGTAACATCTTCTCGTCAGGCAGATTAGAACGGGCCCCTGCTTAGGGGCCCGCTTTCTGTGTTAGAGGCGGACTTCAAAGGTCGCCTCGGTCTTGGCTTTCACCTCATCCAAGGTCACACCCGTCGCCAATTCGATCAGCGACATCCCCCCTGCCCGACGGTCAATCGAAAAGACCGCCAGATCGGTGATGACCAGATCGACGACTTTCAGACCTGTCAGTGGCAGATGGCACTTGTGCAGGAGCTTTGGCGCGCCGTCTTTCGCGGTATGTTCCATCACGACGACGCAGCGGCGCACGCCTGCCACCAAATCCATGGCCCCGCCCATGCCTTTGACCATTTTGCCGGGCACCATCCAATTGGCGAGGTCGCCAGTCTCAGAGACTTCCATCGCGCCCAAAATCGACAAATCGATATGGCCGCCCCGGATCATGGCAAAGCTATCGGCTGAGGAGAAAAACGAGGTTTGCGGCAATTCGGTAATGGTCTGCTTGCCGGCATTGATCAGATCGGCATCCTCCTCCCCCTCAAACGGGAAAGGCCCCATGCCCAACATGCCATTTTCGCTTTGCAGCGTCACAGTCATGCCTTCGGGGATATGATTGGCAACCAAGGTTGGGATGCCAATGCCAAGATTGACGTAAAAGCCATCGCGCAATTCTTTGGCGGCGCGTGCGGCGAGATCATCGCGGGTCCAGGGCATCAGACAGCCTCCCTCTTGGTCACAGTGCGCTGTTCGATGCGCTTTTCGAAGCTGCCTTGCACCAAGCGCTTCACATAAATGCCGGGGGTATGGATGTGGTCGGGGTCAAGCGTCCCAACGGGCACAATTTCTTCGACTTCGGCGACGCAGATTTTCCCAGCCGTGGCCATCATCGGATTAAAATTGCGCGCCGTTTTGCGGTAGATCAAATTGCCCGCCGTATCGGCCTTCCAAGCCTTCACCAGCGACAAATCAGCCTTGAGGCCGGTTTCGAGAATATAGGTTTCGCCATCGAAATCCTTATGCTCTTTGCCTTCGGCAATCTTCGTGCCGACGCCAGTCTTGGTATAAAAGCCCGGAATACCGGCCCCACCGGCGCGAATGCGCTCTGCCAGCGTGCCTTGAGGATTAAACTCCAGCTGCAACTCACCGGAGAGATATTGCCGCTCAAACTCTTTATTCTCGCCCACATAGGACGAGATCATCTTGGCAATCTGCTTGGTCTCGAGCAGCAGACCCAAGCCAAAGCCATCGACCCCGGCATTGTTAGAGATCACACTAATGCCCTTCACGCCGCTGTCGCGCAGCGCCAGGATCAGGTTTTCGGGAATGCCGCACAAGCCAAAGCCGCCGGACATCACGGTCATGCCGTCGAAGGTCAGGCCTTCAAGTGCGGCTGCCGCATTGGGATAAATGGTGGTCACTGCTTTACGCCCTTCGGGTTTGTTCGCCCGTGTTTAGCAAGGCTTGAAGCTTTGTCGAGCACTTAGGGACACAAAGGGGTGGCAATTCCTGTAGAGCGCCTATGGGGTGGGCGCGGGCTTGGCACTATTGGCCAGTGCGCTTGCGCACAGCGGTGATGGACTTGGTAAAGCCCGCCACCTTTTCCAGCACCATTTCAGCGTCTGGGAAGAAGCCTCTCATGTCGGCCTCGTTCAACAAACGCCAGTCAGGCTGAACATTGGATACCCAGAATTTGCCAACCGTTTTCATAATTTGCCGCTGCAGCGGGCGCGGGAGAAAAATAATTGGCTGGGGCAACATGGAATGCTGTTCCAAGGGGAAATCGACATTGGGGGTTTGGACAAAATAGCCATCGGTGATGCGGCGCAACTCATCGGCAAAGCGCTGTTGGTGCACAATGGCTACGGCCTCAAACGCTTTATTGTCATCCATGTCGAGCATGGCCTGTTTTGGCCCGGTCACATGCTCAATCACCGAGGAGCAAAACACGATATCAAAGGCGCGATCTTCGAAGGGTAAGGCCTCTTTCGAGCCATCCAGCAGCATGGTCTCATAGCCATACGTGGCTTTGGCCTGCTCAAGATCCGGGGCCCAATGGTCTGCGATCAAGACATTCTTGTGATCGGGCGCGATTGAATGAAAATGGCTGCCATTACCACCGCCAAGGTCGAGGATACGGTGATGCGGCTCTACACCCATCAAAGTCAAAAACTGCTCACCACGGCGGGCGCGGGCTTTGGCAGAGATGTCGCGCAGGAAGGACTTGATCAAAATCGGGTTCCAAAAAGATGCGCGCTTGGACTCTCATCAGCTCCAAAGCAGGGGCCAAAATTTGAAACACGTGCCGCGCAGGATTGAGCCCTGTTTCTAGCGAGCTTTTGTAAAAGAACACATAACGGCCATGTCTTTAGCTTACATCAGTATTGATTGAATAAAATTTCGTTTTGACTGGTTTATTCTGGTATTTTTTGGCAAATCAAAGCCATAAAAGACATCTACTTTTGGAAACATCAAAAAAAGGCATGCCGATCTGGCCAAGACGGCATAAGCTTTGCAGCAGCCAATCGAAAGCTTTAGGAAGGCCAAACATGGAACGCTTACGATCATTCTGTCGTCGCTCAGGTCTTGTCTGCGCGCTGGGGACGATTTTGATCGGGTCAGGCGTTGGCGTGGCGGTGGCCCAAGGCGTGTGGCAAGTCACCAAAGCCCCCACGCGCACACAAATCGCGACGGTCGCGCGCGCACCTTTTCCAGTTGAGCGCTGCATCAATGTGGCTGGTGCCCTTGAAGCCCCGAACGAGGGTGACTGGGGCTATAAGATCCGCGAGCGTGACTTTCGAACCATCCGTGCGGCTGGCTTTGATACCATTCGTGTACCCATCAAATTCTCCGCCCATGCGATGGAACAGGCCCCCTATACATTGGACCCAGCCTTTATGGCACGGATTGATGAAGTGGTGCGCTGGGCGCTTCGAAATGATCTGACCATTATCCTGAACCTCTGCCACTATACCGAATTGTTTGAAAATCCCGATGTGCATGAGCGTCGGCTGGTCGCGCTATGGGCGCAAATTGCGGCGCGCTATCAAAACACGCCGGCCAAAGTGATGTTTGAGATCATCAATGAGCCGCAAGAGGCGTTTTCTGGCCCGCGCGTCAATAAAGTCCAAGCTGAAGTTCTAACCATCATCCGCAAAACCAACCCCACCCGCACCGTGATTTTTGCCGGTGACAATTGGGGCAATATCAATGGGATGGACAATCTAGAATTGCCCGACGACCCCTATGTCGTTGGCACGGTGCATTATTATCAGCCATTTGAATTCACCCATTCGGGGGCAAGCTGGATGGACAATCCGCCACCGGCCGGCCGTATTTGGCCCAGACCGGGGGAAACGCGCGAGCTTCAAAAAGATTTGGCCCAAATTGCTGCCTTCCGCGAGCGGATTAAGGCCCCGGTGCTTTTGGGCGAATATGGCGTGGGCGTGGAAGTGCCCATGCGCTTGCGGGCCGATTGGACGCGCGCCATGACCAGTGCCTTTAAGGAAATCAACATGCCTGCCTGCTATTTCAACTTCACCGGCGGGTTTGACACCTATGACCGCACGGTCGAGCAGTGGCACGCCCCCTTGCTTGAAGCACTGCAATTGAGGCCCAAGTGAGCGATACCTCCCCGATCCGGCAAGAACGCAGTTTTACCGGTGCCATCCCGTTCAAAGCCGATGGTGGCTATATGCCGGGTTTGGATGGCTTGCGGGCAATTTCAATTCTGATTGTGGTGATTGCCCATGTGGGGTTTGAAAATCTGATCCCGGGTGGCCTTGGGGTTACGGTTT
Organism: Aquidulcibacter sp.; assembly: GCF_020253525.1. GTDB lineage: Bacteria > Pseudomonadota > Alphaproteobacteria > Caulobacterales > Aquidulcibacteraceae > Aquidulcibacter. Next base: position 29,981 of record NZ_JADCBK010000132.1, on the reverse strand, counting down.
TCTTCTTCGTCTCGGGCTTTCTGATTACCCGTATTCTGGTCGCCGAACAGAATCAACAGGCTGGCGCGATTGATTTGCCCGGCTTTTATCTGCGTCGTTTCCTGCGCTTGGCCCCGGCGCTCTTGGTGTTTTTACTCGGCTCTTGGCTGATGCTGGTCCCGTTTGGGGTGAAGGTGGACGCGGGCCATGTTTTGGCGGCGGTCTTTTATTTCATCAATTATTACGATGTGGTCCGCGAATGGTTTGGCTGGTCAGAGCGGACGATTCCTTGGGGCCATTTGTGGTCCTTGGCGGTGGAAGAGCATTTCTACCTCCTCTTCCCGGCAGCCCTCGCTTTATTTGGCAAAACCCATCAGGCGCGCTTGCGCCTGATTGTGATCAGCATTGTGGTCTGCGCCATCTGGCGGGCTTATGCGGTGCTGGGCCTGGGCCTGCCCCATGAGCATACCTATTACACCACCGATAGTCGGCTTGAAAACATTGCCTGGGGCTGTTTGCTCGCCATCTTGCTCGACGGTGCCCCCCGCACCAAAGCCCGTTTGGCTTGGCTGGTTGGCTGGCACTGGGTCGTTCTGGCTTTGGGTGCGATCCTTGCGACTTTGGTGTATCGCGACGAGGTTTTCCGCGAGACCTTGCGCTATTCAATCCAAGGGGCCGCCCTCTTCCTGTTGGTCCTAAACCTCTATGCGCTGCGCTCCATGCGCTTTTCAATCGACCTCTTAGAGTTGAAGCCGATGCGCTGGATCGGGCGGCTCTCTTACTCGCTCTATCTCTGGCATGTGCCGATTATCTGGATTGTGCGCCAAGTCATGCTGGGCGATGCTAATAGCCTTGAGCGCTTGTCGCCCCTGGGCATGGGGATCGCTGTTGCTTTGAGCTTTGCCTGCGCTTGTGCCAGCTATTACGCCGTCGAACGCCCCCTCTTTGGCCTGCGCAAACGCTTTGGCGGTAAGCCGGTTGAGACATTGGCAACGGCTTAGGCTGCCTATGGGTGAGGCCTAATATTTGAAGACGACCAAAGCTGGTCGCTCGGCTCGGCAGGCTGGTTGTTCAAGACCTTTGCCCGTAGCAACCCAATTCGCTGCCGCCCGTTCCGCGAGAATGGCAAAATCCTCTGATGTGCTAAAGGCTGTTGCAGTCGCCTGCGTCACCCCACCTTCTGGATTGAGCGACAGGCGCAGAAACACGCCGCCTGCTTGGCCTTCAAACATCGGTGCGATGGGATAGGCGGGCAGATTAGACTCCCGGTTGACGATTATAAGCGGATCATTCTGGTTCTCGCACGACCCTTCCATTTTGCCGATCAGGTCAAACTCGGCCTGGCGGGCATTCAAAAGATCTGTCCCCTCTTTCTTTTCGCTACCGCGTAACTCAGCATACGCAATATAGACCCAGAGAAACAATTCATCCCAAACCTTGTCCCATTTGGCATTGGCTTGCGGCTTTTGCGCGCCATAGGCCAATCGCGCGTCGACCATGAGCTTTAACGCGGCCAAACGCTCTTGCTTAGCCAAAAGGGCTTGGGCCTTAACCCGGGCACCCAAGGCACGTACGGCAGCGGCTTCTCCGGCTTGGAGGCCGCCCAGAAGCTTTAAGCCCTCTTCGGCTTGCTTCAAAGCCAAGTCCTTTTTGCGCTCACGCATGGCGTAATCGCTCAATAAGAAGGTCGCCTCGGCGCGAGTTGCGGCAGGCGCACTTTTGCCCGCAGCCAAAGCACGGCGAAGCTCAATTGCCGCCATGGCGCGACCTTCATTGGTTGCGCCTTGATAGGTTTGGATTGCAGTGACAAGTCTGCCCTGCCCTGCTGGATCGGCTTGAGCTGAAGCGAGCGGCACCCAAGCCGCCAAACCCATAGCGACCAAGCCCAACGCTTTCTTGGAAATCAAATGTGTCATGGCAAACCCACCCAGTGCAAAATTCAAATCAATGCAGGCAGGTTATCATCGCAGATCATGCGGTCAATGCGATCAACATAGCGGGATAAGGCCTTGGTGGGCGGGCCCCAAAAGGAAAAGGCCCCAATAGATTGCTCTATTGGGGCCGGAGGGTGTGCTCCGTGTGAAGCAATGGTTCACGTCAAACGCGAGGGACGGGATGGTCTGCCGTGAGCCACGCCCCTGTTCTAACCGGGCCTGATTGAACGCAAGCTGAACAGAATCGCGACCTATCCTTTCTTCACAAAAATTCTTGCGGGGTGAAGATATTGCGCTCGCCATCTTGGACGACCCGCCCCTTGCGCCCCACGCCCTCGCGGCTTTCCAGATCGGCCATAATCGCCGTATCGCCTTTTGGTGTATTGGCAACAAAGCGCCGCCCGGCTTCATCGCGCCCAATCACAATGCCCATGCGCATGCCTTCGCGAGCATGGATCACGGTATAGGTTTCAATCGTCGCAGCCCCTGCAGGGGTCTCGGTCACCTCAGGTGAAGCCATGACGTCGATTTCAGCCTGATAGGCTTTCTTGGAAGGCCGCGACCACGCGCCTGTGGTTGGCTGGCACGAATAAATCCCAAACGCATGCTTGGTGAGGAACCAGCCATTGGCATTTAAGAAGCCAAACGCTTTGGGCTCTTTGCGGCAGCGATGGATCATCTCCACAATGCCATGCATGGAATAATTGTTTCCGGGGCCACCAAAATAGGGCAAGCCGCCGGTCAATGTCAGCCCGCGCGGATCATCAGTTGCAAGGCCCATTTCTTGGGCCGCAATTTCTACCGCCACGGGGAAGCAGGAATAGAGGTCAAAGAAGGCCATGTCGGCCAAGGTCTTGCCCGCCATCGCGAACGCTTCGCGCGCGCCCACCCGCATGGCGGGGCTCGAATGATAATCCACCCGGTCGAGCACATTCCATTTTTCAATCGTATCGGCACAGCCGTGCAGGAACACCATATGGGCATCGGCCACACCAAGGCTCTTGGCATGGGCATAGCTTGCCAACAGGACCGCTGCTGATTGGTCGACTTGGATGATGGCATTGAGGCGCTTGGGATATGGAAAGCCCACCATGCGGTTGCTGGCGCTGGGGGTTACCAAAGCCTCTGCCGTCTGGGCTTGGGGAAACCATGCATAGGGGTTTTGGGCAGCTACTTCGGTGAAAGGTGCAAACAAGGCCCCCAAAGCCGCCGAGTGGGCCTCTAAGCTGCGGCCCAATTTTGCCCGATAGGCATTTTCAAACATGGGATAGACATTGGTCGGAAACTCTAGCCCGTGCCGCGCTTCATAGGGCGAACAACCATCGCGGCCATCGCCAAACATGGCCGGGGCTTCCTCATCATCGACTTGATAGGCAGAAAGCGGGCCAAAATTGCCAGCTTGGACCAGCTTCATCATGGAGCCTAAAAACTCAGCGCCCGCCAAGAGAACCAACTTGTTGTCACCTTTAGCAATGCGTTCGGCGGCTTCATTGACTAAGGCTTGCGGCGTATTGCCGCCGACATGTGTATAGGTTTGCCACGCAGGGGCCGCCCCCAATGCCTTGGCGAGCGCTTTAGGCGGGTTCTTGGCTTTGGGAATCGGCATCCGGCTTAGATTGCCACCGGCATCAATCGTAAAGCCAACCACGGCCAATCCATCAATTTGGCTTAAAACCTCGCGGTTTAGGCCTGAATCTGCCACCGCTGCCTCAGCGGCGCGCGCGCACAAGCCAATCGGTGGCGGACAAGCTTCCGGGGCACCGCGATAGGTGAATTGGCCCCCGCCAATCAGGACAGGCGTGTTTGGATCGATCAACTTAAGCTCCCTGCATCTCTTGTTGTTTGTTTGTCTGGGTCACGCAGATAAGACCATTTTGCCGCCAAGTCGAGGCGCCTAAAAAAGCATCAAAGTGTGCCTATCGTCTAGGCAATGTGTGGCAAGCAGCCTATAGCGGCAGGTGCCGAGGTCGCGCCCTTTCGCTGAAGGGACTATGCCCAACGCAGAACTCATGTACGGGTCCTATTTGCCTCACCCAAGGCGCTCGCGGCATCACACTAGCAGGCGGATTTTATGAAAAAGATCGAAGCGATTATCAAGCCGTTCAAGCTCGACGAAGTCAAAGAAGCGCTTCAGGACTTGGGTCTTCAAGGCATGACTGTGGTTGAAGCCAAGGGCTTTGGCCGTCAAAAGGGCCATACCGAACTCTATCGCGGGGCGGAATATGTCGTCGACTTCTTGCCCAAGCTGAAGCTCGAAGTCGTCGTGGGCGATGATCAAGTTGACGCGGCCGTGGAGGCCATTACCAATGCCGCGCGCACCGGTCGTATCGGTGACGGGAAAATCTTTGTGTCCGACATCAGTCATGTCGTACGCATTCGAACGGGGGAATCTGGGATCAACGCGGTTTAACCGCCTGCCCTCAGAAACTCTATTGACTGAACATACAACCTAACTGGCTTTTCAGGAGAGAACCGATGTCGAAGTTTGACAAGGTCATGCAGCAGATCAAGGACGATGAAGTCCAATATGTAGATTTTCGGTTCACCGATCCGCGCGGCAAGATGCAGCACGTGACTTTTGACGTCGACATGGTTGATATCGACCTGTTGGAAGAAGGCGTAGCCTTTGACGGATCGTCCATTGCGGGCTGGAAAGCCATCAATGATTCCGACATGATCATGCTGCCAGACCCAGACAGCGTGACCTTGGACCCCTTCTACCAGCAAACCACCCTCGCCATCGTCTGCGACGTGGTCGTGCCCGGCACGTTGAAGTCCTACAACCGCTGCCCACGCGGCATCGGCAAGCGCGCTGAATCCTATTTGAAGTCGAGCGGCGTGGGCGACACCGCCTATTTCGGCCCAGAAGCTGAATTCTTCGTCTTTGACGATGTGCGCTGGAACACCGACCCCAACAACACTGGCTATAGCTTTGACTCGACCGAACTGCCTTACAACACCGGCAAGGTCTATGAAGGCGGCAACATGGGCCATCGCCCCGGTCCAAAGGGCGGCTATTTCCCAGTAGGCCCAATCGATTCCGCACAAGACCTGCGCGGCGAAATGCTGCAAGTGATGAAGGAATTGGGTCTTGAGCCTGAGAAGCATCACCACGAAGTGGCCCCCGCTCAACATGAGCTTGGTTTGAAGTTCCAAACTTTGACCAAAATGGCCGACTATATGAACCTGTATAAATACGTCATCCAGAATGTCGCGGCCGCTTATGGCAAGTCGGCGACCTTCATGCCAAAGCCCTATTTCAAGGACAATGGCAGCGGGATGCACGTGCACCAGTCGATCTGGAAAGGTGGCAAGCCTTTGTTTGCTGGCGACCAATATGCTGATCTGTCTGAGAATTGCTTGTATTATATCGGCGGCATCATCAAGCACGCCCGTGCGATCAATGCCTTCTCAAACTCTTCGACCAATTCCTACAAGCGTTTGGTCCCAGGCTATGAAGCCCCCGTCATGCTGGCCTATTCGGCGCGCAATCGCTCGGCTTCGATCCGCATTCCTTACACCACCTCGCCAAAGGCCAAGCGTTTGGAAGCCCGCTTCCCAGACCCAATTGGCAATATGTATCTGACCTTCGCAGCCCTGTTGATGGCGGGCCTCGATGGGATTGAAAACAAGATCCACCCAGGCGACCCATTCGACAAGGACCTCTATTCCTTGCCGCCAGAAGAGTTGGAAGGCGTGCCAACTGTGGCCAAGTCCTTGGACGAAGCCCTCGACTCCTTGAGCGCCGACCGCGACTTCTTGAAAAAGGGCGGCGTGTTCGATAACGACATGATCGACGCCTATATCGAACTGAAGCGCGAAGAGTGTGAGCGTTTGAACATGCACCCACACCCTGTCGAGTTCGACATGTATTACAAAATGTAAGCTGACCTTCAGCTTAAGCGGAAAGCCCGGCAACGCCGGGCTTTTTTGCTTTCAACAGTCCTAAGTCAATTCATACAATTTTAAATAATCTGGGATTGACTTGCCGCAATGGTGCCCATTCTCCTTTTGTGGCGCCAACTGATCCGCCCTTTGAAGTGAAGATTAGCTCTGTGCGTCATGCTAATCTTCGCTTCTTTTTTCCCCGTTTTCGGTTTTGTAACCAGTTTCTGCCAATCTACCCTCGGTAGCCTTAGGGCTTGAGGGAGGGGTTGGAATGAAGAAACACATTCTTTTTGCCTGTACCGCCGTGATTTTGGCGGGCTGTGCCTCCTCGGCGCCGCCCTCTAACATTGCAGATGCCTGCGCCATTCTCGACGAGAAGAGCCGTTGGGAAGATCATGTCTTTGATGCCGCGCGCGAGTGGCAAGTATCACCCGGCATCATTCTCGCCTTTATCCGGCAAGAAAGCAGCTTCCGCCGCGATGCGCGGCCGAAGGATCGCAATGGCCGCTTGTTGTCCAGCGCTTATGGCTATTCGCAAGCTTTAGACGGGACTTGGGCCGATTATGAGCGTGCCCGCGGCGGGGCTAAGCGCAAGAATTTTGGCGATTCAGCTGACTTCATTGGCTGGTATATTGACCAAATCTCACGCCGGACGGGGCTTTCCAAAACGGACGCCCGCAATCTCTATCTGGCCTATCATGAAGGCCCGACCGGCTTTCAGCGCCGCACGTTTTCGTCCAAGCCTTGGCTGGGTGAAGTGGCAAGCCGGGTAAGCAGCCAAGCCGCCATTTATGACGGTCAGCTGCGCCGCTGCGAGGCCCGTCAAATGCAAAGGCTCGCCAGCAATTAAGCTGCGATCACATTTTACACTCCTTGCCCTAAGGCGACCTCCTTCCCTCTGTCTCCAATCCAGACTAGGGTTTGGATGAAAGCTGCCACAGAACAGCTCAAGCTTTGGGAGATGACCATGTCTGAGGGTACAAAAGTCCTTTATGAACGCGATGGCGATGTTGCCATCCTGACGTTGAATGACCCCGCCACCATGAATGCTTGCGGCCTGGATATGGCCCAAGACATGACACGCGCGTTTGAACGGGCTGCTGGCGAGGCGCGCGCGATTATTCTGACGGGCACCGGCAGAGGTTTTTGCTCTGGTGCGAATTTGGGCTCCACCGCCTCGAACATGAATGACGCACAAGACCCTGAACACATGGATGCCGGGGCCGCACTTGAAAGCATTTATAATCCGCTGGTGACGACGATCCGGGACTTACCCGTTCCTGTGGTGACCGCGATTAATGGCGCGGCAGCGGGCATTGGCTGTTCGTTTGCGCTGTTGGGCGACATCATTCTGGCGTCAGAGAATGCCTATTTCTTGCAAGCCTTCCGCCGCATTGGCCTCGTACCCGATGGCGGTTCCACCTATATGTTGGCGCGCGCGGTTGGCCGCGCCCGTGCAATGGAAATGATGTTGCTGGGTGAGAAAATCCCCGCCGCCCAAGCCCTCGACTGGGGCCTAATTAACCGTGTAACCCCAGCCGATACGCTGATGGATGAGGCAAAAGCCCTCGCGCACAGCCTTGCCAGCGGCCCCACTAAGACCTTGTCCATGATCCGGAAAGCGGCTTGGGCAAGTTTGGATAATGACTGGAATTCGCAATTAGCTTTAGAGCGCGACTTGCAGCGCGATGCGGGCCGCACCAAGGATTTCCGCATTGGCGTGATGGCCTTCTTGTCCAAGCAAGTGGCGCAATTCACCGGCCGATAGGCGAGCGCCCGCAGCGGGCCAGACGATCAGAGGACCGCGCGTGGACGTCTTATGGATCACATTGCCGATCTTTGGCCTTGTCGCGCTTGGCTGGGCGGGGGCCAAGGCTGGCTTGTTTGACGGGGCAACCGCATCTGGCCTGTCGCGCTTTGTATTCTGGCTCGCCTTCCCCTCCCTGCTTTTGACCTCCATGGCCAAAGCGCCGGTGCCCAACCTCACACAAGGCTCTGTCCTGTTGGTTTGGGTGGGGGTTTTGCTGGCAGGCCATCTGTTGGCCCGCATCGCAGGCCTTGGCTTTGGGCTCTCAAAAGTCAGTCAGGCTGGTGTGGGATTTGCAGCGTCCAGTGGCAATACAGCCTTTTTGGGCACAGCCATCCTCGCCAGCCTGTTTGGGCCAGAGGTGCTGGCCATGGCTGCGGCCTTTGTTGCCTTGGAAAATATCCTGATCGTGGGCCTAGGCGTTGCGGGGCTCTATCTGGCCAAGCCCGCGCCAGACGCAACAGCAGCGCGCCGGGCTATGCTGGGTGGGCTTACCAATCCGGTCAGCATGGGGGCCCTGATTGGCTTTGTGATCGCGCTGACGGGTTTGCAGGTTCCCCCAGCTTTGATGCGACCGTTAGACATGCTGGGGGCTGCGGCCAGCCCAGCAGGGCTTGTCGCACTGGGGATTGTGATGGCAACCAGCCTGCCCCCCACCCAGAGCCAGTCGGGGCGCGATCTGGGCTTAGTGGTGGCGGTTAAATGCATCGCGCTCCCCCTGATGATGGCGGGGGGCATGGCCCTGATTGGCGCGCCACGCGACCTTGCCTTAGCTGCGACGATCCTTGCCGCCTGCCCCAGCGCGGTGAATGTATTTATCCAAGCCCAGCAGGCCGAAGTCTGGGGCGATACAGCGGCGCGCGCCGTATTTCTGACGACCTGCGTGTCGATCGTGACGTTGAGCTTAGCTGCCAGTTTGGCTGTTTAGGCAGGCACTTGCATCCAGCTTGGTGGGTCGAGCCTAATTGCCTGATCGCCTGCCCGCAGCCCATGGCCTTCTGCCAAAGCCTTTTGCGCGCGATCAAAGCGGATGAGCGCGAGGCCAACCCCGTGACCTGCGCTGCGCATCCGGCCCACTTCCCACCCATCGGCCAGGATTGGGGTTTCAAAAGCCGGCGCGGGTCCGTCAAAGCCGATGCGACAAAGCTTGGTCTTAACCGTGGTGCGCCGCTTCATCCGGCTGGTCATTTCTTGGCCGACATAGCAGCCCTTATGAAAATCCACCCCGCCCATTTCATCCATCAGGCCTTCGAGGATAAAGTCCTTTTCAACCAAGAGGTCTGCCGCAAGGTCTGGCACACCAAGGCCTAAGCGCGCTTGCTCATAGGCTGTAAAGGTGGCTGCATCCTCGCCTAAGGTCAGATCAGCCCGTGGGGCAATAAAGCGCCGCGGCAAGCCCGCGTTACGGGGGTCGGGATAGGATATGGCCGACTTCGGCAAAGCTTCCTGGTTCCACACAGCGCCCACAACATAGCCCGCACTGTTGTCCTCAATCGTCACCTTTGAGCGCAGACGATAAAGGCTCAAGCGCTTAGCAAAGGCGGCGGGGTCAGACACATCCATCCAAAAAGTGCCCGCCTCGGGTGCGAGAATGAATAGTTCAAACAAGAACTTGCCTTGCGGGGTTAGCATGGCCGCATAGACGCAAGCCTCAGGGCTTGCGGCTTCCACATTTTGGGTCAAAAGCCCGTCCAACAGGGTTGCCGCATCGGGGCCCGATACGCACACAAGACCACGCTTGGGAAAGGAAACAAAATCAGCCATCGCCTATACTTAAGGCCGCTTGTGCCTTTGTTCAAACCCTGTCGCCAAATCATCGGTAAAGCGTACCAATGCATCGACAATGCCGGGCTCTAAGCTTGCATGGCCCGCATCGGCAATGATTTCCAACTGGGCATGGGGCACGACCTTTTTCAGCGCCCATGCCGAGGATAAAGGCGTCAGCACGTCATAGCGGCCATGAACGATTTGGATCGGGATGGATTTCAGCACAGACGCATGGTCGAGTAGCCAGCTATCGGTTTCAAAAAAGCCTTTATGGACAAAGTAATGGTTCTCGATCCGGGCGAAGGCCTCTACAAAGCGGTCTTCCTCAAAGCGCCCGGGGCGCGCATCCGGCCCCTTCATGGACAAACAATCGCCCTCCCAGCGCGCCCAAGCCCGGGCGGCCAAAATACGCGTATCGCGATCCTCGCTAAACAAGCGCTTGTGGAAAGCCCCAACGATATCGTGCCGCTCTTCCTCTGGAATCACGCTGACATAGCGGTCAAAGGCGTCAGGGAAGATGTTGCTGGCCCCTGATTGATAGAACCACGCAATTTCGGCTTGGCTGATCAGGAAAATGCCCCGCAAAGTCAGGCTCAAGACCCGGTCTGGATGCTTGATCGCATAGGCCAAGGCCAGAGTTGACCCCCATGAGCCGCCAAATACCGCCCAAGCCTCAATGCCCAAATGCGCGCGCAACTTCTCGATATCGGCGACCAAGTCCCACGTTGTATTGTCGCGGGTTTCGGCGTGCGGGGTGGAATTGCCACAGCCGCGCTGGTCAAAGCCAACAATGTGCCACTTCTTGGGATGAAAGAAGCGCCGCATATCCGGGCTCATGCCCCCACCGGGGCCGCCATGCAGACAAATGACAGGGATGCCCTCGGGCGTGCCGGCTTGTTCAAAATAGAGGGTGTGTAAGTCGCTGACGGCTAGCCGCCCCGTCTGAAACGGCTCAATCTGGGGATAGAGTGCACGGCGAATAGAGGCAGAATCGGGCATTAGGGTCCTTCTTGTCCCAACAGGGCTTAGAGCGGGTCGCAGAGGCGTTCAAGGTGGGTAAGGCTGGGCCGTTCACGACGTGCGCAAGCCGCCAAAGCGCTTATGCATCCAGTCGGCAATGGCTTGAGTGGTCTCTTCAGGCTTTTCTTGCTGGGTCCAGTGGCCACAGCCCTTAATCAGCACACGGTCGAGGTCTGGCACATATTTTTCCATCCCATCGGCCGCAGAAGGCGGCAAAACCACATCATTTTCAGCCATAATCATCAAGCTGGGCTGAACCACCAGGTCTGGAATATCGGCACTGTCGAGCCAATTGCGGGTAAAATTCCGATACCAATTGATGCCACCGCGAAAACCAGTGCGGGTGAAGGTCTCCACATAGACTTGATGCTCTGCCTCACTCAGCAAAGGATAGGTCGCCTTGCTTTTGTCGAAACTTTGCAAAGCCAGTTGAAAGGCATGGTTGCGCTTGCCTTCCGGGCGGGCATCAAATTCGAGTGGCGTGACAGATGAGCGGCGCATGTAAAAGCGGAAGGTCTTGTCGATATCTTCTTCCAAAATCGCTTCCATCGCGCCAGGCTTTTGGAAGAAGATGATGTAATGATCAGGGCCGAAGCGCTGCTCATAAAGGGCAATCGGATCAATCGAGGGGCGTTTCGTATAAGGCGTATTGACGCCAATCACGCCTGCTACCCGGTCGGGCCTACGGGTCGCCATCGCCCAGACGATCAGCCCGCCCCAATCATGCCCACAAAAGACGGCCTTTTCGATCCCTTTGGCATCAAGCAAAGCGGCCAGATCGCCAGTTAGCGTATCGAGATCATAGGCCTCAATCGCCTCGGGTGCCGAGGTTAGGCCATAGCCGCGCAAATCCGGAGCTATGGCGCGAATGCCTGCTTTGGGCAGCCCCACCACTTGATGCCGCCACGAAAACGCAAGCTCTGGATAGCCATGGCACAAAACCACAGGCGGCAGCTCCGATGGTGTGCCCGTGTCCCAAACCGCCATCTCAATGCCATTGACGGGCAAAATCTCTGGGGCAAACAAGCCAAACTGGGCCCAATCAATCGGGTTCATGTAAGGTTTCCTTTCGGCTGAAACAGGCCCAGGCAAGGCAAATCCATCCTGCAAGTAAACTAAGGCCACCCAAGGGTGCGGCCATGGCCACAGCGCGCGGTGCGCCCAAAGCTAAGGCATAGAGCGATCCGGCAAAGAGGATCATGCCAAGGCCAAACAGCGGGATCGCAAAGCGTGCCTTGGGATAGCCTTGGGTTTGGAGCCACACACAGACAAACAGCACTAAAGTGTGGGCCATATGTTGGCCACTACCCGTCTCGACCCAAGCTTTGGCTTGCGGGCTTGTCAGGCCATGGGCCCCAAATGCCCCGATCGCCACCGCCAAAAAGCCCGAAAGGCAAATCAGGCCCAAAACTGTCTTCTGCTTCATGCGGACACCTTTTTGGGTGGAATGGCATAGGTGATCACGGCATGGGCAACCAAATCGGTTTCGCCATCAGACCTAATGCCCGCCTCCATCACTGCCATGGTCTTGCCCAGCTTCATCATGCGCACGTCGGCAATCAAATCCTTGGGCTTGGGTTTGCGCATGAATTGGATGGAGAGATTGGTTGTCACGGCCAAAGGCTCAAACCCAATGGCGGATAAAACCAAGGCATAGGCTGCTGTATCGGCCAAAGCCATCATGGTCGGCCCAGATAAAGTGCCACCGGGCCGGATCTGATTGGGGCTGAAAGCGATGCGACAGCGCGCCGTTTCACCATCTGCTGCTTCGACCAAGGGGGGCGTGCCACCGCTAAAGGCTTGGGCTAAAAACTGATTGATCTCATCTGGGCTCATCCCCTCACGCTAAAGGCTCACCCCAATCAGGTCCAGCCACTTCGCCCAGTGTGCTTACCTGCCCGCTTCATGTGGGAGGCAGCGTAAATCATCATGGTGATTGAAAGCCTATTTTCGTCTAGACCCGCTTTGGTGAAGCGCGGCGATCACCAAGCCAGGTCTCAGTGAAAGAAAGCAAGCACCGCTTCAGTCCCTTCGGGACAGCTTCCCCGTAAACAGGGAAGCGGAATAGCCCAACTGGTGGCGGATGCCGCTCACGCTCCGGCGGGAATAACAAGCTTGGGACGGACCTCAGCACCAAGAATGCAATCGCTCCACAGAGAAAAAACACCGGATGCTGTAATTTTTTTCCGTCCTAACGTCTCGTTTACCAACGCGATTCACACTGAGGCTAGAAATTAGGAGACGCTTGTGGCGCGTGCGGAAGAAAAACAATTAATTGAATCTGAAAGCCAAATGGCGCAACGGCGTGCACAGCGCGCCTCTTGGGCCTTGTTGCAGCGTGTCCATACGACGTTAGACTTGTCTTGCGCCCATGTGATCGAAGTGATGGCAACCGATGCTGGCGCCCATGTCGCGCTTCTCGCCCGCCAATTCCCCGGCGTGCATTTTGAATTGAGCCATGAGGCCACGCGTTGTGAAGAATCCATTCGCATCCTTTGGGCACCTGATGGCGTGACCACCTCTTTGTCGAAAGACCAATTGGCCAGCTATGATGCAGCCATTGTGACCCATGCACCCGAAGCCCTGCACGAGACCTTTGTGACCTTTGAAGGCTTTGCCCGCGTGGCTGGTGTGCGGGATTTTGCTGGGGGCCAAGCCTTGGCCATCTTTGGCAAGGGCCTAGCTCGCGACCTATTCCGGGCCAAAGTGCGCGACATCGCGGCTTAAGCACACCCAACTTACACCTTACCGTCACAGTCACGCGATTGTTTTGCCCGCCTAATGCGGGCAACATGCATTTCTGTGACTGAACCCAACCACGACCCTATTGAACAATTTGAGGAAGAAGAGGCCCGCACGGCAGCTTGGCGCACGATGCTGGGTGCTGTTTGGGGTCGCGCACGCGGCAGCCTTACCCATCCGTTGCTTACAGCCGCGATCAGCCTTGGCGTCTTTATCGTTGCGCTGATTTTCATCAATGAGGAGATGACGCGCCATAGTCCGCAGGATTTGAAGGTCGCTTTTGAAGCAGTTAATCCGTGGAGCTTGCTGGGTGCCGTCGCCTGTGTCGGCCTTGCCTATGCAGCCCTTACTTTCAATGATCGATTTGCTTTGACCATGCTGGGCAAAAGCCTGCCGCGCGCCCGCACCGCGCGCGCCAGCATCGCCGCCTATGCTTTGGCCAATAGCCTTGGCTATTCCTGGGTGACGGCGGGTACCGCGCGGCTGCGGCTTTACCGCAAATGGGGCTTACAGCCTGCCGAAATTGGCACCCTGTCGTTCCTGACAGGGTCTGCGGTTCAAGTGGGCGGTCTGACGGCGGCGGCCCTTGGCCTTTTATATGCCGCCCCCGAGATTGCGCTTCATGGCCAGTTTCACGCCTTGGTTTGGTATAGTCTGGGTCTCTTCCTGTTGGTTCCAGGTGCCTTGTGGCTGGTCTATGCGCGCTTTGGGTCGGCCCAATCCCGCATTGGCGAGGCCGTGATCCACCGACCCGAATTTGGCAAAGCCTTCACCCAACTTGCGATCACCGTATTGGAATGGATGTGTGCGGCGGGTGTGCTCTATTTCCTGCTGCCCGACCATGGTGGTTGGTCTTATCCTGCCTTTTTGGCCGTCTATGTGCTGGCAGGATTATTGGGGGCCCTATCGGGTACGCCCGGTGGCTTTGGGATTTTCGAAGCGGCGATTTTGACTTTAGCCCCCGTAACCCAAGATACGCCGGGCGCTGCGGTGGCACTGGTTGTTTACCGCTTGATCTATACCTTCATTCCTTTGGTGATCGGCACGATCATTTTGGGCCTAGACCATGCAGCCCCAGCAGCAAGGCCTGCCGCCAAAGCCGCACGGACCATGGGCACTAGTCTAGGCGCGCGCATCAGTGCCCGCCTCGGCATGACATTGGGGGAAGCCACCTTAGAGCTTTCGCCGCGCATCTTATCGACCTTGGTGTTTATGGCGGGCCTTGTCCTCTTAAGCTCGGTTGCCACGCCCGCGCTCTCAGCGCGTATGCAGGCGATTGATGCGTGGGATTTGCGGGCGATATCGGACCTCTCCCACTTTGCCGCCTCGATCGTCGGCGTGCTCCTCTTGCTGATCGCCGCTGGCCTGTGGCGCAAAGTGACGGCTGCTTGGGGCGGGGCGATTTTACTATTGAGTGGCGGGATCATTTTTTCCCTCGCCAAAGGCCTAGATTGGGAGGAGGCCACCATCCTTGCCATTGTGCTGGGCTTGGCCCTGCCCTGTCGGGCCGCCTTTACCCGCAAATCCGCCCTTGGCCCCAATCTCTTATCGCCTGCTTGGATCGCAGCCCTTGCGGGTGCGGTTGCTGCAGCCGGATGGCTCAGCCTATTTGCCTATCAGAATGTGGAATTCCGGGCTGAGCTGTGGTGGGACTTTGTGCGCGACAATGACGCCGCGCGCAGTCTCAGGGCCTTGACTGCAGCATGTGTCATGACCTTGTTTGTCGCTGTTTGGGCGCTGTTTACGCCGTGGCGCGCCAGCCTAAAGCGCACGTCAGACCCGGCAGATATGGCCCGTGCGCAAGCAATTTTGGAGCGGGCTCAGAACCCACGCGCCGACGCCAATCTCGCCTTTTTGGGCGATAAGCTCTTTTTGTTTTCCGAAAGCGGCGAGAGCTTTGTGATGTATCGCGCGCGCGGCAATCGCTGGATCATTTATGGCGATCCCATTGGCCTTACGAGCGAGCGGCAAGCCTTGCTTCGACAGGTGCGCGATGCAGCCGATCAAGCCGGTGCGCGACCCATTTACTATGCCGTCTCGCGCGAGTTAGTGCCTGATTTTGCCGAGAGCGGCTATGTCGTCCGCAAGATTGGCGAGACCGCCATTGTCGATCTGGAGACCTTCACCCTGATCGGCAAGGACGCGCAAAACCTGCGCACCTCGCGCAATAAAATGGCGCGCGAAGATGTGCGCTTTTTCTTTAGTCCGGCTTCAGAGACTGCGGGCCTTTTGGATGAAATGGAGCCCATCTCGCGGGCATGGCTGCGCGCCCATCATGGCGGGGAAAAAACCTTCTCGCTCGGCACCTTTGACCGCACCTATCTAAGCCGCTTCCCAACCGCTTATGTGCGCGACAAGACAGGCGCGATGATTGCCTTTGCAAGCCTGTGGACCACACCCGATGGCGAAGAAATTGCGATTGATCTGATGCGCCACAGCCCCAGCGCGCCGCATGGGGTGATGGATTATTTGTTTGTGGAAATCGCCCTCTGGGCCAAAGAGCAGAATTATCGCCGCTTTGATTTGGCCATGGCCCCCTTATCTGGTCTTTCTGACCTTAAGGGCGCGCCCTTCCTCGTCCGGCTTGGGGCGATTGTGTTTGAAGAGGGCGAGGAAGTTTATGGCTTCCGGGGGCTTCGTCGCTTTAAGGACAAGTTCAACCCCACTTGGAAGCCGCTCTATCTCTGTGCGCCGCCCGATGTGATGTTGCCAGCGGCCCTTCTTGATGTGGCAGCCCTGACCAGCGGTGGCCTGCGCGCCATGTTGAAGGGCAGTGGTTAGACCGCCTCTCCAGCTGCCACCCCACTCGACCACGCCCATTGGAAATTATAGCCGCCAAGCCAACCCGTGACGTCGACCGCTTCTCCGATGAAATAAAGGCCTGGGACAGCTTTAACTTCCATCGTCTTTTGATTGAGGGCGGCGGTATCAATCCCGCCCTTGGTCACTTCGGCTTTGGCATAGCCCTCATCACCCACAGGCGTCAGGTCCCAATGGTGCAGGGTCTCTGACAAGCTTCGCAGCTGTGCGTCTTTTAAGTCTGCCATGGGTCGGTCCAGCCCCGCTTTTTCGGCCAAGGCATGGGCCAGGCGCTGGGGTAAACGTTCGGCCAGAATGGTGGCGGCTTGGGCGCGTGGGCGGGTGGTCTTGGCCTCGATCAGCCACTGATCAGCTTTGATATCGGGTAAGAGGTTGAGATAAATGCTCTCACCCTTAGTCCAATAAGAACTGATCTGCAGGATGGCAGGCCCTGATAGGCCACGATGGGTAAAGACCATGCCTTCGCGAAAAGCTGTCTTGCCTTTGGCTGCTACCCCTTCAAGCGACACACCTGCCAAGGGCCGCATCAATTCAATATCCTTGATCCCAAATACCAAAGGCACAAGCGCAGGCTTGGGCTCTATTACGGCCACCTCAAACTGGCGGGCAATCTCATAAGCAAATCCCGTTGCGCCGAGTTTCGGGATAGACGGGCCGCCCGTGGCGATGATGAGACTGGGCGCGAGTGCCCGACCCACTTGGGTGGTGACGACATAGGTCTCGCCCGACCGCTCCACGTCTTGGACCTGCACATCAGTTGCAATTGTGACCCCGCCCTTGGTGCATTCAGCTAGCAACATATCGACAATGAGGCGCGCCGCCCCTGCCCCTTCGCAGAATAACTGCCCCAAGGTCTTTTCATAAAAGGGAATATGATAGGCTTGAACCAGCGCGATGAAATCATATTGAGTGTAACGGGCAAGCGCCGAGCGGGCAAAATGGGGATTAGCCGAGATAAAGCGGTCGGGCTTAATCTCCATATTGGTGAAATTACATCGCCCACCGCCTGAAATCAGGATTTTGGCCCCCACATTCTCGGTATGCTCTAACAATAGGACCTTGCGACCACGCTGGCCCGCGCGTGCCGCCGCCATCAAGCCCGCCGCCCCTGCCCCAAGAATGATGACATCATAGTGTTCACGCATGCTGCGCACTTAAGCCGAAGTTCAATTTAGAGATAGCCAAGGACGCAGCAGCAGGTGTAGCCTTGGGCCAACCACATCAAAAAAATCTTGGGAGCACGCAATGAAATATAAGACCTTGGGCCGGACCGGCCTTGTTGTTTCTGAAATCTGCCTCGGCACCATGACCTTCGGCGGGGATGGATTTTGGACCGTGATTGGCGGCCAAGATCAGGAGGTTGCTAGCAGTCTCGTGCGCCAAGCCTTTGATGCAGGCGTGAATTTCTTTGACACCGCCGACGTCTATGCCAATGGCCTGTCAGAGCAGATGTTGGGCCATGCCATTCGCGAGAAGGGCCTGCGGCGTGACGAAATTGTCATTGCCACCAAAGCCCATGGCCGCGTGCAGGACCTTTTGCCGCCTGACGCCAGCCCCCATGCGCAAGCTGAAGCGACCCGCCGCCAAACCGCACGCAATATCTCTGGCCTCTCACGCAAGCATTTGTTTGACGCCATAGATGCAAGCTTAAAGCGCCTCAATATGGATCATGTCGATCTCTATCAAATCCACGGCTACGACCCCCTCACCTCGCTGGATGAAGTGATGGACACGTTGAATGACATCGTGCGCTCTGGCCGGGTGCGCTATATCGGCCTGTGCAACCGCGCCGCGTGGGAAACCGCCAAAGCCAATGGCATTGCCGAGCGGAAGAATTATGCCCGCTTTGACTCCATGCAAATGTATTACACTTTGGCCTCGCGCGACCTCGAACGCGAAGTCGTGCCCCTGGCGCAAAGCGAAGGCCTTGCCATCTTGCCATGGAGTCCACTCGCTGGCGGCCTTTTGTCCGGCAAGTTCAAGCGCGATCAAGCAGGGCCCAACAATGCCCGCCGCGCCAGCTTTGACTTCCCGCCCGTCAATAAGGACCGGGTTTATGATTGCGTCGAAGCGATGGAGCCGATTGCCGCCGCCCATGGCGTCAGCGTCGCCCAAATTGCCCTTGCTTGGCTCTTGCACCGCCCTTGGGTGACCAGTGTCATTATCGGGGCCAAGACCGACGACCAATTGACCGATAATCTCAAAGCCGTGGACGTGAAACTGACCGCTGAAGACCTGGCTGTTTTGGACAAAGTCTCCGCCCTGCCATCGGAATATCCCGGCTGGATGTTCCCCGTTCAAGGCCGCGACCGAGCGGGGTCTGTGGGGTAAGAACTTTACCGAAGATCGCGGACACACAGCACATAATTGTGCCCGCGAATATCATCGCCTTGTGGGCCAAAACCCTCAGGAAAGCTGCCAGGTGAGGCGGTTTTCGGGTCACTGCGCATGGCCCCAGCGCCATGCACATCGAGCCAGCGCCTTTGGCCAGAGCCAGGGGGAACTTCCATAAATCCTTGCGCCTTGCCAATTGCGGCATACACGGCGAGTTCTCCCGTTTGGCTAAACGCGCGCCCCTGTTCTTGCGCGGGAGGGGGGCCTTCCAAATGGGTTGTCGAGGACCAGAGATAGGCAGTTTGATCGCTGAGTTGAAACAGCGGATCAATGGCAGGTATGCGGTTGTAATCCACCAAAGAATGTAATTCCTTGGCATGGGGCAACCGCCAATCTGAATAGCCGGCCAAGCTTAGATGCGTGCAATAGGAAAGCGCCGCCGACCACGACTTTGCGGTCCCATCGTTTTTGCGCTGCCACATCAGGCCAGTCGCGTGATCTTCAACAACATCTGGGCGCGCCTTAAAAGCATTTTGGCCATAGGGATTTCCACGCACCAAGCGGACCGCCAAACGATTAGGCGTTTGCATCCGGTTGGCTGGATCCATCACAGGATAGCCCTTAATCCGACCATCTGCGAAGTTTACGCCAAACACAGTATCATCTCGGCCCATTGTCTTACCAACATAGGGTGTGGCGCTCCACTCCTGCACATCGATAGGTCGCCGACCATGGGCGGCATCGCCGAGGCCCTTGCCATCCCCATAAGCAAAGTCAAAGTATTTGGTATCAATATAGGGGCGCGATGTTGCCGGATCGCCGGTATAGCCACCACGATAATCAATCAAGGAGTAGAGTTCTTTGATTGTGGGAACGCGCCAGTCATCATAACCGCCTAAACGGCTGGCACGGGCATAAGAAGCTAACTCCTTAAAGGTCATGGGCGCACTGGGTGTTTTGGCCCACATCAAGCCAGTAATCTCATCCACAACAAGATTATTGGCCTCGACCCTGTAGGAAGCTGCCTTACCTGGATGCTGCGCATTCTGCCCCGAAAGCGGCAGGCCAGGAGCCGGACACGGCAAAACAGGTCCGGCAACATCGTAACAGCGATCTTGGCCCGTGCTGACAATCTGATAATTGCCTGCCGCCCGTGGTACGCCAGCCGATGCCGGAACTTGCAACAAGCATAGAACCAGCAAACCTAGACCAAGCCGAAACTTTGCCAATGGGCTCATGGGTGGTCTCCTTTAAGGTAATGGGGCGGCTTTCCGCCTAAGGCGTCGCGCAAAAGACAAGCTGCTCGACTAAAGGCCTCGGCCTCTGCGGCACCGAAGCTCTGGCGGATGAAGCCATCGACCGATAGCCAAGCCCGCTCAATCTTAGGCAAAAGCGCCAGGCCTGCTGGCGTCAAAGCAATGGAGGTCTGCTTATCGCCAGCCTTACTATGTCGATTGACCAGCCCGTCTCGCTCCAACCGCGTGAGCATCACCGTCATGGTGGGTGGTGCCAAATCAAAAGCCTGGGCCAGTTGCACCTGTTTGATAGGCCCAAATTCAGCAATCGCCATCAGCACGCGCGCCTGGCGTGGTTGTAGCCCCGTCTCAGCCAAAGCGCCGCGCAAATGGGCTTCAATCAAATGTGCGGCATGAAGGATCGGATGAAATAGAATTTCCATCCGTACAAAATATTAGATATCTAATTTTTGTCAAGCATCCTTGGTTCGATCCGATGCGCAAAGAGGCACATGCAGTCCTGTGACTGACAATTGATAGCGTTTTGCCGCGTGACGTGATGCACACACGCGACGCTGCCTCTGGGGTAAAGGACGGTTCAAGTGACCCAATCAAGGCCGCGACCGAGCGGGGTCTGTGGGGTAAAGTCAAAAACTTGAATGTCATCCCGGACGGCGTCAGCCGATCCGGGACCTTGTGCCGCAAGGCCCCATTTTAAGTGCGATGTCATCCCGGACGGCGTCAGCCGATCCGGGACCTCCTGCCGTAACTTCACCAAGGTCCCCGCTCTCCGCTTCGCTTCGGCGGGGATGACAGGCATTCTAAAAGGAAATTTCTTCCCACAAGTCTCGCCACTCGGGGTTGCTCTTTTCCACTAATTGGATTTTCCATTCTCGACGCCAGCGCTTGATCAATTTTTCCCGCTGAATTGCAACATTTACATCGCGGTATTGTTCGACCCAAACCAGCCGCTCTAGATTGTACCTATCTGTGAAACTTCGTTTGAGTTGATGGGTTCGATGTTGCCAAACCCGCTTCACGAGATCGCTTGTAATCCCGACATAGAAAACACCTCGTGGGCGATTAGTCACGAGGTAAACGAAAAATCTGTCCTCTGGCTCAGATGCATCCATCTTTCTATATCAAACCGGAAATCAGAATAATTACCTTAAATATAAAACAATAAATGTCTATCCATAAATTGATTTCATCCCGGACGGCGTTAGCCGAGTCCCAGGTCTCCTGCCGCAAAGTCCCACGGGATCCCCGCTCTCCGCTGACGCTCCGGCGGGGATGACACACTTAAGGGGAAGGCCCCTAGACAACCCACCGCCAGACCGTTAAGCCCAGCGCCCCCATGGCCCATACCCCTACCCTTGGTCTCGATTTCGGGACGACCAATAGCGTTGCGACCTTGCCCGATGGGCGGGGCAAAAGTCGTGCGATCCAGTTTTCGCATGAACAGGACTTGGTCCAAGCCTGTCGGTCGGTTCTCTGTTTTTGGCATGAGGAAGATGACCACCGCGCCAAGGCGATGATGGAGGTGGGTCCATGGGCGATTGACCGCTTCTTAGAGCTCGGCGGGGATTGTCGTTTCATCCAATCTTTCAAGACCTTTGCCGCCAGCCCTTTATTCACCAGCACCGTCATCCAGAATAAGGCGTGGCGGTTTGAGGATTTGTTGGCGGCTTTCTTGCGCCGCTTGAGTGAGCGGGCAAGCGAGCCCTTCCCCAAGCGCGTGCTGGTGGGTCGGCCCGTGCGATTTGCTGGCAGCCGGTCGGACGAAGATTTAGCCCGCACCCGCTATCAAGCAGCCCTCACCAAAGCAGGCTTTGAAGATATCGCCCATGTCTATGAGCCCGTGGCGGCGGCCTTCTTCTTTGCCCAGCGCCTGACCCAAGACGCCACGATTTTGGTGGCCGACTTTGGCGGTGGCACCAGCGACTTTTCCATCATCCGCTTTAAGCGCGGGCAAAAGACCCAATCGGCAGAAGCACTCGCCCATCGCGGTGTGGGCATAGCAGGCGATAGTTTCGACCAGCGCATCATTGACCATCTGGTCTCGCCACTCTTTGGCAAAGGCTCTCACTATGCCAGTGATGGTAAAGTTCTGCCGGTGCCTTTGGCCTATTACGGCCGGTTTTCGCAATGGAACCAATTGTCGATCATGCGCCACACGCGCGACTATCAAGACTTACAAAAGCTCGCCAAACAGGCGCTGAACCCTGAAAAAATTCAAGCCTTTTTGGACTTTTTAGATGCCGAAGCCAGCTATCACCTTTATCGCGCGATTGCCGCGGTCAAAACGACCTTAAGCCACGCCGAAGAAGCAAGCTTTAAGCTTTCCTTTGCCGGGACAGATTTGGTCAAATCGCTGACCCGCGCTGACTTTGAAGCCTGGATTGCCGAAGACCTTGGCCAGATCGACGCCTGTGTCAGCGATGCGCTGACCGCAGCTGGCCTTGATGAAGGCGGGATTGATCGGGTGTTTTTAACCGGCGGGTCGAGCTTTGTGCCCGCCGTCAAAGCGCAGTTTGAGACCCGATTTGGGGCCCAGAAAGTAGAGACCGGCGACCAATTTGTTTCTATCGCCCACGGGCTTTCGCTGATCGCCCAAGAAGACGACCCCAGCCCCTGGTTGGCCTAAAGCGGCTCAGATCAGCCCAATTCCACCATGATTTCGTCGGCGGCCACGGCTGCCCCGGCTCCAACATGGACTTTGGCGACTTTCCCGTCGCGTTCAGCGCGAATGATGTTTTGCATCTTCATGGCTTCGACAATGGCAATCGCCTCGCCCGACTTAATCTCTTGGCCTTCTACCACTTCGATGGAGACAACAAGGCCCGGCATGGGCGAGATAATCATGCGCGAAGTATCGGCTGCGACCTTTTCCGGCAACTTGGCGTGAAGCTCGGCATCGCGTGGCGTAGCGACAATCACCACAGCCTTTGCGCCGCGATATTGGAACTCATAGCCTTGCGTGCGGTCCTTAAACTTGACTGCAAAGCCCTCATTCTCAAACACGCCCGCCGCGTGCGCCACGCCCGTAATCAAACGGTCACCGGGCTTAAAGTCGCTGGTAATGTCGATCGTATCACCACTTTCAAAGCGGATATGCGCACCGCCCTCTGTGATCTCGACATGGAGGGGGTGATAGGTGCCCTCAATGCGCACCACCCAATCGCTACGGATCGGCTTATGCGGGGTCATGCGGCCGCTGATCTGGGCATCCCGAGCCAGTTTGCGCATATGCACCAAGGCCCCAACGCCCGCCATCAGGCGCAAAATCTTGTCGGTTAAGGGTGCCCCCTTAAAGCCTTCGGGGAATTCATCCTTGATATAGGCGGTGGTGATATCGCCGGAGCGGAAGCGGGCTTCTTCCATCACGGCGGCTAGGAAAGGAATATTATCCTGAATGCCTTCGATGGCAAAAGTATCAAGGGCTGCGGCTTGGGCGTCAATCGCGGCCAAACGGGTTGGAGCCCAGGTCACAAGCTTGGAGATCATCGGATCATAGAACATCGAGATCTCATCGCCCTCGCGCACACCTGCATCATTGCGCACTTTATGGGTGCCAAAATCGCCTTCCACGGGTGGCAAATAACGCTTGAGGCGGCCAATGGAGGGTAGGAAGTTGCGGTAAGGGTCTTCTGCATAAATCCGGCTTTCAATCGCCCAGCCGTTGATCGCAAGGTCTGATTGCTTAAAGGACAAGGCCTCGCCCGAGGCCACGCGCAACATTTGCTCCACCAGATCAAGGCCCGTGATGGCCTCTGAAACCGGGTGTTCCACCTGCAGGCGGGTATTCATTTCCAAGAAATAGAAGCTCTTATCCTTGCCAGAGGCCACAAATTCCACGGTCCCGGCGCTATCATAGCCCACGGCTTTGGCCAAAGCGACGGCTTGGGCCCCCATGGCGGCGCGGGTTTCATCGTCGAGCAGCGGGCTTGGCGCTTCTTCAATGACTTTCTGGTTGCGGCGCTGGATCGAGCACTCGCGCTCAAACAAATGCACCACATTACCGTGTTTATCGCCCAAGACTTGGATTTCGATATGGCGCGGGGCCAGAATGAATTTCTCGATAAAGATGCGGTCATCACCAAAGGCATTCTTGGCTTCGGCGCGCACGGCAGGAAAGCCCTCTTCGACATCCTTGCGGTCATAGGCAACGCGGATGCCCTTGCCGCCACCGCCGGCAGAGGCCTTAATCATGACCGGATAGCCGATCTCTTCGGAAATCGCGACCGCATGGGCGGTGTCGGCAATCTCGCCAATATGGCCGGGCACACAGGAGACGCCAGCAGCAGCGGCGGTCTTCTTACTTTCGATCTTGTCGCCCATGGCGTGAATCGCATGTGGGTTCGGGCCGATAAAAACGATCCCTTCATCGGCACAGCGCTGAGCAAATTCAACCTTTTCCGACAAAAAGCCAAAGCCTGGGTGGACGGCCTGCGCACCCGTTTCTTTAACAGCGGCGATAATCTTATCGATTACCAAATAGGATTCTGAGGCCGGGGCCGGGCCGATAAAGACCTTTTCGTCGGCCATCTCAACGGCCATAGAATCGCGGTCGGCCTCTGAAAACACGATGACGGTTTTCACGCCCATACGCCGACAGGTCTTGATGATGCGGACAGCGACTTCGCCGCGATTGGCAATCAGAATCTTATCAAACATCTTGGTCCGTGTGCCCCTAGAACTGTCAGCCGTATTACCGACTTTATTATGTCGGGAACTGGTTAGAGGGCAATCGCGCGCGATGCAACTTTGCAGGGTCTGGAGAGGTGCAAGAAATCGCAAATGTCAGCTTGACCTGACATTTCGCGGATGTTAGGTATACCTGACATTCAGGAGGCAATTGCCATGGAACAGACACCCCAAGCCAAGACCTATATCATCCGCACCATGGTGTTCATGGGCCTCTATGTCCTAATCAATGCTGGGGCGATTGCGGGCTTGATGGATGGCCTGCCCGCCCCTGCCCGCTGGGGTTTGACGGCTTTGGTTAGTCTGCCGATTGCTGGGCAGATTTGGGCAACCTTGGTGATGATCCGCGATAGTGACGAATTCATCGGGGCCTTTTTGGCGCGACAATTCATTCTGGCCGCAGGTATCGCTATGGCACTTTTCTCAGCTTGGGGCTTTGCCGAAAGCTATGCGGGGGCCGCCCATGTGCCGGGCTGGATGATTTACCCGCTGTTTTGGGCCTGTTTTGCCCTTGTGGCCCCCTTTGCCCGTAAGGCGACAAAATGATCAACCAAGTGCGTGCCTTACGGGCTGCCAAAGGCCTGACCCAAGCCGATCTTGGGCAGGCTTTAGGGGTTTCGCGACAGGCTATTATTGCGATTGAAGCAGACCAGCACGACCCGTCGCTGGATCTTGCGTTCAAAATGGCGGCTTTGTTTGAGACCGAGGTCGAGGCAATCTTTGTGAACCCGCATCGAAAGGGCTAAAGCCCCCCTGTCTTGTCCTGACGTGGATCCAGCCATTCATGCTCCAGCGCGCGCAGACGGCCGATCACGGTGATCAAAAACGCCGTCGACCAGCCAAGCAAGATCACGCCATTGGCCGCCTCAATCGCGCCCACCAAGCGCCAATCGCGGGGCAAAATCACATCGCCATAGCCCAGCGACACAAAGGTGACGGTCGAAAAATAAAGTGCGGTTTCAAAGTCTTGAAACGCATGCAGGCCAAAATAATAGACCATGGCATAAAGCCAAATTTCAATGGTATGCACCGCAAACAGGCCGAAAACGACAAATAAAATGGCCAAAACCCGCAGCGAAATGTGTCGCGTGTCTGGATCTGCCAGGGGTTGTCTTTGCCGTATCATCAACATCAAGGTCGCCAGACCCACGAAGTGAATGGTCACGGTGGCGGCCACCATCACGGACGAAATCGCCAAAGTATCCCAAATATCGGTGATAAAATTCACAACGCCCAAGATCGGCACTCCACTTGGCCTGCTGCCAAGTTAAGGGCCACTATAGGGCCATGCGCTTGGCCCGTCACCCAAATGTCGCGCGACGTTCGGTCACACATGGGGTTTGGGGTTCAAGGGGGATCAAAGAAGAACTCCCCTCTCCCTTTGGGGTCGACCTATAGGTCGACGGTCGGGGGTGAGGGGGCGCGAGTTGAAGGGGCCTTTACCCCTCACCCAATGCGCTTTTGAAACATCCACCCCTTGGTCAAAAACGCTTGTGCGCCTTCGATAAAGTCAAAGCCCTCGGCCTCAAACAAGGCTTTCATATCCGTTGTCAGATAAGAGGTGAAAAACGGCTCGTGGAAGCCTACGGGAAAAGCGTCCAACAGGCGGTCGAGATTGGGATCATCCCCGGTCTGCAGCGCATCGGCCAGCACAAGTATCCCGCCGGGCTTTAAAATGCGGGCGGCCTCCGCCACCACCGCTTTGCGGATTTTGGGTGGCAATTCGTGGAACAGATAGACGCATAAGACCCGGTCCACGCTTTCGGTCTCAAAGGGTGTTGCTTCTGCTGCGCCACTGATGGCGGTCGCACGGCGATAGGGGGTCAGCGCTTTGGCCGCTGCGGCGGCATAGGGCGGGCTCATATCAAGGGCGGTTAAGCGCAGGCGCGGGAAATTGCGCATGACTTCACGGGCCAATTGGCCTGGGCCACAGGCAAGCTCGACACAAGTTGTGGTGCGTTGATCCAAGCCTTTTAGGCTTTTGGCAAGAAGGGCTAAAGCAGTGGCCCGCCGCATGGCCCCGGCAGAACCGGTAAAAATCGTCTCGACTTGGAAGTCGTACAAATCTGCACTTTCAGGCGTCAGCCAGCCACCGCTCTGCCAGTGAAAATTCTGCCGGAAATAGGCGGGAAACCCCTCGCCTAAGCCTTCTTCGCGCACTTCAACCCCATTTTTGGCCAAGCGACGCTGATCAATCGCCTTTACATCGCGCAGATATGCAAGACTTTTGCGCGTCTGGGCCAGTTCGGTTTTGGCCAGTGGGGCGAGGTAAAGCCCCGCATCAATATGGGCCATATCTTGATTGAAGGCTGCCATATAGGCTTGCCGCATCCGGGCTAGATCAGGCTTGGGCTTATCTGAGCTAAAGGGCGCTTCCCCCGGCCGATCAAACGGGGCCGATGTTGCCCGCGACAGGCCATAATGGGCGGCATAAAAGGCCAGTTTCGCCGTGGCCCCCGCGCGATATTTTAAGGCTTCAATGCGGTCCATGGCCTTAAGTTAGACTTGTCTGCCCGATTGGCCAATCAAAATGTGATCAATCCATCACGCCCGCGTCGATCCAAGCCTTTTTCGGCCAGCGCGCATGCACCCAAAACCATTGTTCAGGCGCTTTCAGGATGTTTTCTTCCATGAATTGATTGATCCGCAAGACCGAAGCATGGACGGCCTCATCCACCGGTAGGTCAAAGTCCATCATCATGGGTTCTTGGATATCGACCGTGAAGTTCGCGCCCGACAAGCGCTTGACCGTCATGGTCTGCAAGGGCGCTTTAAAGCGGTAAGCCAGACGCGAGGGCCCGTCTGCCGTCTTGCAGAGATGACCAAAAAATGGGGCTTCTACGCCCGTCTCATATTTCTGGTCATTCATCATGGCGACAGAGCCGCCCTTAGCCAAAATCCGCATCAGGCTGACCCCGCCAGACGGGCCTTTGGGGGCAAATAAGCGCACGCCATAATCGGCCCGCGCCTTCACAATCGTATCATCGACCCAGATGTTGTTGGCAGGCCGATAGGTGACGCGGCAATCCACCCCGCGCCGCACAATGGCTGCGGGCATGACTTCCCAATTGGCAAAATGGCCTGAGACAAACACGCCGGGCAGCCCCGTGCCGACATAGCGGTCGAGTATATCCAGCCCGTGAAACTCTGCCCGGCTTTCAGGGGTGAAAAGGCCCATGGCAGACAGATGCGGAAACTCCCCCACCACACGGCCTAAATTGTCCCACATCGCGTCCAGCATCTCGCGCTCTTCAGCCGGGGTAATGCGGGGAAAGGCCAAGCGCATATTATATTTGGCTGTCTTATGCGCGCTGGTGATCGGGCCAAGGGTGCGGGCAAAGCCTGCGCCGGCATTAGAGGCCTCATCCAAGGACATCCGGCTGATCCGGTTCCAATAGGTGTGAAACGCCCAAGATTCGATGCGCTTGAAGAAGGACTCGCGACGGCCTGCTGTCATGGAAAAATCCTAATCCTGCCCGAGATAGCTGTCGAGTTTGCCGCGCAGAAAGGCCAAAAAGCCCACCTCATCGGCCAAAACTGCTTCGATCGGCACAACCCGCACTTTGGCTGCGAAATCAGGCGGCAGGCGGACATGGTCTTTTTCTGTCGTCACCAAACTTGCCCCTGCTGCGCGCGCATCTGCCTCCAGTCGGCGCAGTTCATCTGCGCGATAGAGGTGGTGGTCGGCAAATGGGTATAGATCGACGACATTCAAGCCCAAGCCCCGCAGGGTCGCATCAAACTTCTCAGGCCGCCCAATGCCGCAAAAACCCAAAACAGGGCCTTCAATCGCAACTGGCTTGGCCTTTAGGCTTGCGTGAAAGATCGGGCCATTAAAGCCTGCAATATCTTCGAGCGTATCCTCGCTGGCTTGCCCCATCACCAAGATTGCTTCCGCACGGGCAAGGCCAATCGCGGGCTTTTCGCGTAGCGGCCCTGCTGGAATGAGGTGGCCATTGC
Organism: Aquidulcibacter sp.; assembly: GCF_020253525.1. Classification (GTDB taxonomy): domain Bacteria; phylum Pseudomonadota; class Alphaproteobacteria; order Caulobacterales; family Aquidulcibacteraceae; genus Aquidulcibacter. The sequence goes on along the minus strand of NZ_JADCBK010000132.1, from coordinate 1,788 downwards.
CAAAGCCCGTCTGTCCATCGACTACCACCAGCGAGATGGTTTTTGCCAAGGCTGGGTTCTGGTGCCCATCATCCAAAATCAGGGCCTTCATGCCCTCTTGTACCGCAAGCCTGCCCGCCGCCGCCCGATCACGCCCCACAAAGACAGGCCCGCCTTGGGCCAACATCAAGGGCTCATCGCCAACATCTTCTGCCCGGTGCAGGGCCTTATCCACCACCACAGGGCCTTCGAGCCTGCCGCCATAGCCGCGCGAGACAATGCCAATCGGGCCACCCAAAACCTCTGCCAACAAAGCCCGCAAAGTCTGGGAAAACGGCGTTTTGCCCGTACCGCCAGCCGTCAAATTGCCGATGGAGATAACGGGGATGGGCAAAGCAACTGGGCTTGCCTGTGCGATCCGGCGGGCAACACTTGCCCCGTAGAGCGCGCCAAGAGGCGATAGCAGCAAGCGCAGGACTGGTGCGGCATCGCGGCCATAACGAATGGTCCAGAAAGCGGGCGCTCTCATGGCTTGGCCCGCTCCAATAGGCTCACAAGGGCTGTAACCGTATCGGCCATGGCGTGGCTGCCTTGGGCAATCACGTCGCGCGCCGCCGCATTCAATTGCTCACGCCGCTCTGGGTCCCCCAATAGGCCCGCCAAGGTCAAGGCAATCCGGTCAGACGCATGATCATCCAGGATCACCGCCCCATCCTGATCTTCCAAGGCATGATAGAGATCAAGAAAATTGCCAACAAAACTGGCGCTCACCACCGTTGAGCCAAGCTGGACGGGCTCAACCGGATTATGCCCCCCGATGCCGGGCTTTAGGCTGCCCGCAACAAAGGTGACAGGGGCTAAACGCATGGCAAGGCCAAGCTCACCTAACGTATCCCACAGCCACACAGAGGTCTTCGACCCTGGCACATGACCGTTTGAGCGGCGCACCGGCACGAGGCCCTGTTTGCGGCATTCAATCTCTACATCTTGCGCGCGTTCTGGATGGCGCGGGGCCAAAATCAACAGCGCATCGGGTGCACCCAAGAGCAAGGCCGCATGGGCGGCCAGAAGGACGGTCTCCTCCCCCTCATGGGTCGAGGCTGCCAGCCAAACCGGCCGATTACCCAGCTTGCCTGCCAGAAGCTTGGCTTCCTTCGCATTCACAAGGGGTGGGGGTGCTGCCAGCTTGAGATTACCTACCGTGCCAATCGGGCCTGTACGAAACAGGCTGAGGGCTTCAGATGTGCGGGTGTCGGCGGGCATAGCCACGTCAAACAGGGAGAATAAAAGCTCTGCCGTCTTAGCCCTGCCCCGCCAACCCTTGACCGAGCGTGCCGTCATGCGCGCATTGACCAGGGCCAAAGGCACCCCTGCCTCTTTGGTGGCGAGCAACAAGTTCGGCCAAATCTCGCCCTCGACAAAAACTGCCAAGTCTGGCTGCCACGCCGCGATAAAGGTCTTGGTCGCCATAGGCGTATCGACGGGCACATAGCGGTGCACATCAGGGGCTGAAAGCTTGCGCGCCATCAGATCAGCCGACGTCTTGGTGCCGCTGGTAAATAGGAAAGTCAGACCCGGATGGGCTTTGCGCAGCTCTTGTGCCAACGCATGGCCAACAAGGGATTCCCCGACGCTGGCCCCATGAATCCAAACCAATATGCCCTTAGGTCGCGCAGCTGGGGCTGTGCCCAAGCGCTCTGCAATCCGGGTTGGGTCTTCGCGCCCCCGTGCGGCCCGCCTCGCCAAAACGCCCGGCATGAAACGCGCCAGAAGCTGGGTCGCACTCTTATAGAGGCTCAAGGAAAAGGG
>NZ_JADCBK010000131.1 GCF_020253525.1 Aquidulcibacter sp. | reverse complement strand
GGTCGCGGGTTCGAGCCCCGTCGCTCGCGCCATTCCTAGCCCCGCCTGATGTGAGCTTGCTCCATCAGGGCGGTGGCGGGAAGGTTCGGTTTCACTTTTTCCCAACTCAAAATGCGTGGACTGCTTGGGTCAAACCAAGATCGGTCTGCCTTTGATGCGGTCTCGATAATTCCAAGCCGACAAAGCCGTTTTCACAATCACGATCTGAACAATCAGCGTCATGCCATCCATCGGATAAAGGCCGATGACTTCTGTGAAGGCCATTGCGGTGATGGCGGTGAAGATACCGATCATCGGCATCATGGCTGGCTCACGCGCTGCCTGCATCACAATTTGCCACCATGTTCGGGCAAAGGTCAAAGCGATCAAGACAAGCCCGATCAATCCCATTTGCAGGCGAATATCGATGGGCGTGGAATGGGCGTCAGGTGGCCTGAAACCCTCCATGGCGGCTGTTACTTTGTCGACTGGGCTTGTCAAAGAGGTGTCGGTCCAAAAGGCCTGATAGCCCCAGCCCAGCCAGGGCCTTTCGGCAATCGGGTCTTCTAAAGCGCGCCAGATATCGGTGCGGCCCGTCAAGGTTGGCGCTTTTCCCAAAAGCTGAAACACAAGGGGCGCGAGGATGGTGATAACCAAAAACGAAATTGCAAGACCCGAAACAACCGCCCAGACCGACAAAACTGCGGCACTGGGATGGCGTTGTGCTAGCCAAACCGCAACTGGCATGGCCATCGCTAGCCCTGTCACCAAGATTGCGGTGGTTGCTTCACTCTTGATCGCACACAGGGCAATGATCACAAGGGCAGGGGCCGTCCAAATGACGGCCCGCGGCTGCATGAGCGCATAACCCATAACCCCTCCGGATGCGACGGCCATGGCGACGCCCAAGGTCTGCTTAAAGCTCCAGATACCCGACCAAGCCCCGGGATAAATCTCTGTCATCACCCCCCATTGCGGGGTCAGGATGGCAAGTCCTGCTGAGACGACAGCTTGCATCGTAAACAAACAGGCCAGAATGCGCGCGAGGCGTAACCAACTCAAATACTGGCTGATCATACAGGCTGCCCCATAGGTCACACACATCAACAGACCCTGCCGAAGGGTGAGATCCGGCTGGTTCGACCATTGGAAGCTCGCCATCGTCCACAAAATGAAGAGGAAGAAGGGCCCGCCCACCAAAGCGGTCCGCAAGGCCATATGCGGCTTATAGGCGACCGCCAGAGCAGTCAGAAGCACCGTAGGCGCATAAATGAGGAGAGACCAAGCCGGAGCCTCCTTCAAATGCTGCACCTTCATGACAAAAGCCACGGTGGAGCCAAAGCAGCAGAACAGATAAAATGCGATGGCCAGATCGATCAAAATGATCTTGCGCCGATTGTCAGGATGGGCGGCACCATGGGGCACATCGGCAGGCTCTCGGCTGACCGTTGGGCGTCGACGGGACAGAAAATCTGCCGCTGGATGATATAAGGGCCTGCTCACGTCCCAAGTCTTAGCCTAAAATGTTGAAAGTCTGGTCAACAAATCCTCGCGAGCTCTGCGGCAGGCATCTGGGCTGCAGAGGAGTGTCGATTGGCCTTCCCCAATCCCTTGGTCCGCCTTAAGCAGGAAGTCTGAGCCGTGACACGAATGGGGTAGTCGATATGGAATGGGGCTGGGACAACGCGCGCGCTATCCTTGGTGCGGTCTTAATCATCGCTCTTTGCTGGGCGATGAGTGAGAACCGGAAGACCTTTCCGTGGCGACTGGCGTTGGGGGCTATGGCGGTGCAAGCCTTTCTTCTGGTTCTGTTGTTCGCAGTTCCGGCCTCGCAAGGCTTTTTGAACGGGGTCAATGCGGCCGTCGATGGTCTCAATGCCGCAACCGTTGAAGGCACGAAATTTGTCTTCGGCTATTTGGGCGGCGGCGAGGCCCCGTATCAGTTAGCCAAACCTGGCGCGCCACCCCCATTTGTTTTCGCATTTCAGGTCTTGCCGCTAATCCTCGTGATTTCAGCCCTATCGGCAGTACTTTGGCATTGGAAAATCTTGCAATGGGTCACGCGCGGTTTTGGCTATTTGTTCGAGAAGTCCATGGGGCTAGGCGGGGCGTCGGCGCTGGCAACTGCGGCCAATATCTTCATGGGCATGGTGGAGAGCCCGATTGTAATCAAAGGCTATCTCGACAAACTCTCACGCTCTGAGCTTTTCATGATGATGGTTGTAGGGCTTGCCACCGTTGCAGGCTCTACCATGGTTGCCTATGCCGCAATTCTGTCACCCACGTTGCCCAATGCCGCCGGCCACGTTCTAGTTGCCTCAATCATCACCGCGCCTGCTGGCATTTTGCTAGCCCGCATCATGATCCCAGAGCAGCCTGGCCAATATGTTGATGGCATGGATTACAGCTCCGCCCTGAAATATGAATCAACGATGGATGCCGTCACCAAGGGTGTTCAAGATGGTATGATGGTGGTGGTCAATGTTGGCGCCTTCTTGTTGGTGTTTGTGTCATTCGTTTGGATCGCTAACGGTCTTCTGACTGTTTTTGGCGACCAATGGGGTGGCCCACTGACCCTGCAGCGCATCTTTGGCTATTTGTTCTCTCCGCTTGCTTGGATCATTGGCATTCCAGCTGAAGACATGCAGAAGGCAGGGGGCCTTTTTGGTTCCAAGCTCTTTTTGACGGAATTTGTCGCCTTCATTGAACTCGGTAACATCCCCGTCGAGGCCTTGAGTGAGCGCTCGCGCATGATTATGACCTATGCCTTGTGCGGCTTTGCCAATGTGGGCTCCATTGGGATTATGACCGGTGGCATGACGGTATTGATGCCCGAGCGGCGCAACGAAATCCTCAAGCTTGCATGGAAAGCCCTGATCCCCGGTTTCTTGGCCACCTGCTTATCCGCGACCATTGTGGCGGCTCTGCCCATGGGCGTGTTTGTCCATTGATATTCTGAGGTCTCACGATGAAACTGTACACAGCCAAACTCGCCCCTAATCCGCGCCGCGTTCACATGTTTCTGGCCGAGAAGGGCCTATGGGATAAGGTTGAACGGGTGCACCTTGATCTGGCCACTCAGACCAAAGTGCCTGAGCATTTAGGGCGCAATCCCATGGGGCTCGTGCCCGTTTTGGAGCTCGACGACGGCCGCTTCTTGACCGAAAGCCGCGCGATTTGCACCTACCTCGAACATTTTCAACCAGAGCCAAATCTGATGGGGGAGACCCCTGAAGAGCGGGCTTTTATCGAGATGTTTGATCGACGGGTTGAATGGGGCGTGCTCCTGCCTGTCGCCAATTGGGTACGCCACGGTCATCCGGGCTTGGCGGTTCTGGAAAAGCCCCAAATTCAGGACTTTGCCGACGCCTCTGCCGAAAAGGCCAAAGCCGCCATGGAATGGCTCGATGCGGATTTGGCCGATCGCGACTATGTTGCTGGCAATCGCTTCACCATCGCAGACATCACAGCCTTTGCCGCAATTGAATTTGGTCGGATTGTGAAGTTCAAACCGTGGGAGGTCCATCCCAATATTGCGCGCTGGCGCGAGGCGGTGAAAGCGCGACCTTCGGCGGACGCGGGCCTCGCCTAATGTTCGGCTCTGACAATCAAGCCCCAGCCCACCCACGTGTCTTGGAAGCCATGCTTGCGGCCAATGAAGGGCGCTGTGGCAGTTATGGCGATGATCCTTGGACCCAGCGGGCGCTTGATCTGCTTTATGAGATTTTTGAGACGCGAGACCTAGACGCCTATTTTGTTGGAACTGGCGGGGCGGCCAATGGCTTAGCCCTGTCTGCCCTGTGCCCGCCTTGGGCGGCAATCATGGCCCATCCCCATGCCCATGTACTGGAGGATGAGGGTAATGGCCCGGAATTCTTTACCAGTGGCTCTCGCCTCGTAGCCTTGGGTTCTAAGGGGCTTTTGGTTCAGCCCGAGGATGTTGAAGCCGCCGCTGCCCGCCATAGCCCAGAGTTTGTCCATGGGCTCCAGCCCCGCGCGATCACCTTGACCAATTTGAGCGAGAGCGGACAGGTCTATGTCCCCGATCATGTGCGTGCGATCAGCAAGGTCTGTTCGGAGCAAGATTGGGTTCTCCATGTTGACGGTGCCCGCTTTGCCAATGCCGTGGTTGGGACAAAGGCATCGGCAAGTGAGCTTTCGTGGCGGGCAGGGGTTGATGCCTTGAGCTTTGGCTTGACCAAGAATGGGGCTGTGGCGGCAGAGATATTGATTTTGTTCGGCCAAGCCCGAACCAAAGCCACCGCTTATTTGCGCAAGCGCGCGGGCCAACTTTTCTCCAAGCACCGCTATTTGTCCGCCCAAGCTGTCGCCATGCTTGAGGATGGTTTGTGGCTGGAGCTCGCCCGTCACGCCAATCAGATGGCGACCGATCTGGGCGCGTGTTTTGAGCGGGCAGGGGCACGTTTAGCGGCTCCTGTGGCTGGCAATGAAGTATTTGTGCACCTTAGTGCCAACCAGATGATTGCCCTTCAATCCGCCGGGATTGGCTTCTACCCATGGACCACGTTAGGCCCAGACACCTATCGTTTCGTTGCCTCTTGGCAAACTGCCCCCGACGACATCGCAGTTGTTGCCAAAGCTTTGGCCTAAGCGGCCAGCTCAGCCCGTTTTGGCAACTAGGAATTCCCAAACCTGTAGGCCGCCATGCCACACCATATTGGCTGCAACCACATAGATGATGGCAACGCCCAAATAGCCAATCCAGCGATGTTTTTGCAAAAGATTGGCGATCAGGTCTGCGGCAAAAGCCATAAAACCAATAGCGCATAGAAGGCCGAGCGCCAAAACGACCATATGGCCTTGGGCAGCCCCAGCCACGGCCAACACATTGTCGAGCGACATGGACAGATTGGCGATCATCACGGTGATGATGGCGCTCGTCAGCGTCTTGGGATGAGCCGTTGCATGGTCTGGAATCCCGTCATGATCGGCGTCGGCTGCGTCTTGCTCGCGCAATTCCGTCAAGAGCTTCCAGCCCACCCACACCAAGAGCAAACCGCCCAGCAATTGCAGGCCGGTGATGAGCAAAAGCTTTGCTGCAACCAGCGCGAATAGAACGCGCAGGACGACGGCCCCAGCCAAGCCCCAGAATATCACCTTTCGGCGTTGCTCGACCGGCAAACCGGCTGCAGCCAACCCAACTGCAATTGCATTATCGCCTGAAAGGGCGACATCAATGGCCAGGATCTCGAGGAGCTTTATGCCCTCACTTATCATGAGTTCAGGCGTCATCAGTCGGTCGACTTCTTCTTTTGCGCCATATGGGCCGCATAGAGGGCAATGGCGGAAGCAGCCGACACATTCAAGCTTTCCATTTGCGGATGAATGGGGATACGCGCCAATCGGTCGCACCGCTCGCCCACCAAATGGCGCAAGCCTTTGCCTTCTGCCCCCATGACCAGCACGACCGGCGAGCCATCAAGCACGTCAGCTAAATCTTGGTCGGCTTCTCCGGATAGTCCCACTGTCATCCACCCATCTTCGGCCAATTGAACAATGGTTTGAGCAATGTTCACCACACGGACATCGGGCACCATTTCAATGCCGCCAACAGCAGCCTTGGCTAGCGAACCGGTAATGGGTGGGGCTTTACGGTCTTGCTGAATGATGGCGCGCACGCCAAAGGCGGCGGCTGAGCGGAAAATCGCCCCGATGTTTTGCGGATCAGTCACTTGGTCCAAGATCAAGGCAATCCCTTCGGCCGTGGGAAGCGCTTGGTCTAGGCCACTACTTTCCAGCGGATGCACACGCACTGCGATGCCTTGATGGACAGCACCCGGCGGCAAAAGGGCCGAGAGGCTCTCGCCATCGGTCAAAGCAATCTTGCTCTTATCGATTTGGCTATCTTCTAAGCTTTCCAGCGTATTGCGGGTCGCACGAAGCTCCAACACTTTGCGCTTGGGATTGGCCAGAACCGCAAGCACCGCATGGGTACCATAGATCCACATGCTGCCATCGCTTGGCTTATCATCTCGCGCTGGACGCGGCCCCTTTGCCTTCCAAGGCGCACCGGAAGGCCGATCGCGCCCCGTGTCTCGGCCACCGTCGCGGCCACCGTCCTTTGGACGAAAACGTGAATTCTTAGTCATGACGTTCTTTTAACGGGAAAAAGGCGGCGCTGTCGCCTATAAGGGCTGCGGAAACTCTTTTGAGGACGGACAGGAGATTGAAGATCATGCTGACACGTAAGCAAGGCCTAGGCCTGACATTTGGAATCGGATTGGGTGCTGCCCTGGTCATTGGCTTTCAACCGGTTGCGGCTCAAACTGATGGGCAAGCCCGTTTGTTGGAATTGGATGGTGTTGCTGGCCAAGTCGAAATTCGTACCTCCCCCGGGGCTGCATTCAACGTCCAAGTGACGCCCGGTGCCAAATTATCCGCCACAACGGAGCGGGATGGGATAGTTTTACGTGTCAAAGGCCCAATCCAAGGCAAAATGCGCACTAATTGCAGCAGTTATAACCAGAATGGCCGCCGTATCGAAGAAATCAAAATCGACGGGGTGCGCTATAAGGCAGAAGATCTTCCCAAGATTGTGGTGACGGGGCCAAGCTCTATGGGGCTACGAATCAAGCGCTCACTGATCAGTGGCAAGGCCGGGGATGTCGGCGGGGCCACCATTACCATGATCGGCTGTGGTGATTTTGCTTTGGGCAAAGTGGCCCGCAATTTGGAATTGACCTTGGCAGGCTCTGGCGATTTTCGTACCGAAAGCGTCGGTGGCGACCTGAATGCAAGCTTGGCAGGCTCTGGCAATAACCAAACCGGCCCCGTCAAAGGCAAGCTCAAGCTCGATCTCGCAGGGTCGGGGGATACCAATATTGGCTCCATCGGTGGACGCAGCGAAATCAATCTGGCGGGTTCTGGAGACGTTCGGCTAGGCCAAGTTCAAGATGATGTGGTCATAAATTTGGCAGGATCAGGCGACACCTTCATCCAGGGTGGCCGCTCGCGGTTGGAGGCCAATATTGCAGGCTCTGGCAATATACGTCACGGCGGCACGGTCATCGACCCGCAAGTCAATATCATTGGGTCGGGTGATGTGTCGGCAGCCAAATTGGAGGGAAGCCCCCGTGTTACCAAATTAGGGTCGGGCGGTTTTCGGGTTGATTAGGGCCGCTCTGGCCGATTGACAGGGCGGGCCTGTGTGCCAAAATAGTCCCGTCCTGCAGTTATGTGAAACTCATCTGCTTGATCACAGCCAATCGCCATTGCGTTTGGAGCGACCATCGCTATAACGCGGCCCTTCCAGAGCGGCTTGCCGTGGCTGAGGCATGAAGTGACTCATGTCCGGCAAGAGGGTTTGGAACTCCTGAAACGCCGTTGCGGTATGTGCTGGCATCGGTTGCGATTGGGTGTCACCTGGTGAGGTGGCCGAGTGGTTAATGGCAGCAGACTGTAAATCTGCCCTCGAGAGAGTACATAGGTTCAAATCCTATCCTCACCACCAGTGACATCCCAAACCGCAATCCTTGAATGGCCAACCTGGGGCTCGTCGGTTCGGGAAATCGGATGCGGGTATAGCACAATGGTAGTGCAGCAGCCTTCCAAGCTGAGGATGTCGGTTCGATCCCGTCTACCCGCTCCAGTTTTTTGAATTTTGTAGCGTCTTCAAGCGCTATGTTACTAGAGACGAAGGGCACGACCATGGCTAAGGAAAAGTTTGAACGTACGAAACCGCATTGCAACATTGGCACGATTGGTCACGTTGACCATGGTAAGACGACGTTGACGGCGGCGATCACGATGACGCTGGCGAAGGCTGGTGGTGCGAAGGCGATGAGCTAT
>NZ_JADCBK010000130.1 GCF_020253525.1 Aquidulcibacter sp. | reverse complement strand
TGTTTCACCAAAATGGATCATCAAGGATGGCCGCGACATCTGGGTCGTCAAGTGTCCGTTTTCTTCGAAAACGGATCGCGTCGCGACGCAGCGAAGCTGCGCACTTGACTACCCCGAGGTCGCAGAAACAATTTCGCTTGCGGTTTGGTGGGCCGGAAGGATCACCAAAGCGCTTCCAGGTAGAAATCCATGCAAAGCGATGTCATCCCCACCGGAACGCAGTGGAGAGCGGGGACCTCAGCGCGTTTGCGGCCCAAGGTCCGGGACTCGGCCGACGCCTTGGGGAATAACGACCTCATGAGACAGAGGCCTTTGCCCATTAATCCTTCAAGAAATAGGTGATTGTCGTTACCACGCGGACCTTTTTGTCAATTTGGCGGTCAGGGGGGCTGTCTGGGATTTCGACGGCTGGATTGACTTCAATCACGCCCTGATTGGCATTTTGAATGGCCCCGACTTTGGCACCTGATTCCTTGGCGAATTTGTCGGCAGCTTCCCGGGCGCGCTGGGTCGCCTCGGTAAGCAGTGTCCCCTTCAGTTCATTCAAACCGGTGAATTGAAAGGAAGGACCCGAGGAAGAGCCATCATTGGCAAAAACCACGCCCTCTTTCAGCAAATCACCACTATTGCGCGAGGCTTCTGCCAGCTTGTCGACCTCGGTGGTTTTGACCATCAGGTTTTCAGTCAGAATATAGCGTGGCCCGTTTAAGCCGCCGTTGGAATAGGCATTGGCCAGCTTGTCTTCCACGCGAATATTTTGCACCTGATAGGCGGTGGCGGGAAAGCCGCGGGCGGTCAGAAACGCTTTCACGGCAGTCTCTGAGGTTGTCAGTGCCTGACGCGCTTCTTCCAAAGAATCGCCAGTCGCGACAAAGCTGATCGACCAAAAGCCGAGGTCTGCCTTGACGGGGCGCTCTGAAAGACCTTTGACTGTGACCGTTCGAAAGCCCAAACGTGAGTGCACGAGGGATTGGCCGGCCGAGAAGCCGGCAAAGGCGATCCCGCCCGCCACTATAGCCGCTGCAGCCAAAAGATTAGTCCGTTCTGTCATGATTAAGCCCTCCACACCCCTCACTAGGCCACTTAACTGCCTTGGGTGCAACATCGCGTCCCTCAAGTCCGCTGTGGGCTTGGTTTATGGCACGTTTAGGGCGGAACCACGGAGGAAACGGGCCAATAGCGCCGTTTATGCTGGCCCCGATTTTTCTTCTTGCAAGGCTTGTTAAATGAACGGGATGTGGGTGCCCTTGGCCTTGGTTGCGGGCCTTTTACAAATCTTGCGCAATGCCGCCCAACGAGGGCTTTCTGACCAAGCAGGGCCGTGGGGGGCCACTTTGGTGCGCTTTTTGTACGGCCTGCCCTTTGCCTGTTTGTTTTTAGGCCTTGTGTGGTGGCTGGCCCCACCAGCCCATTTCACCATTGGGCCTGATTTTTGGGTCGCCGCCCCGCTTGGGGCAACGGCGCAAGTATGTGCAACGGCGGCCTTGATCCAAGCCATGCGCGCGTCAAGCTTTGGGCTTGGCTCGACCTTTCAACATATGAGCCTACCCTTGGCGGCTCTGGTTGGTGCGCTCTTCCTCGGCGACCAATTGGGGGTTTGGGGCTGGTTGGGTATTTGGGGCGCGACAGCGGGTCTATTGCTTGCCTCTTGGCCCAACAAAGGCATTGCCGGGGGAATTGGGGGGTTTAAGGCCGGATTTTTTGGGCTGGCCTCTGGGGCGTGCTTTGCCGTCTCGGCCAATTGCTACCGGCTTTGTGGGCTGGCGATAGATCCTGCCGCGCCTATCTTTTCGGCGACCTTCACGCTCGTCTGCGTGCAAGCCATGCAGAGTGTTGTTTTGGGCGGTATCCTTTTGGTGGTGGATCGGCGGGCTTTGGCGGCATTAGCCGCCGATGGGAAGGCGTCCTGGTCAGCGGGCTTTACCGGGGCAGCAGCCTCAGCCTGTTGGTTTGCCGCTTTGACATTGGCCCCTGCAGCTTTGGTGCGGGCGCTTAATGCCTTGGTCGAAGCGCCAACCGCGACGCTTTTGGGCTGGCTTCGGTTTAAGGAGACAATCGATGTGCGGCGTGGCCTCGGCTCTGCCCTGATTGTGGCAGGCGTAGTCGTCTCGGTCTTAGGCCAATTGCACGCCGTTTAAGCCGACCGGCGGGCAGCTTCCAAGAAAGCCGAAGCCGCCAGCACCATGCCATTGCGAACAGAGCTGACAAGTTCTTCTGGCGTGAAGGGTTTGGCGAGCGCCACATCCGCACCAGCTTCTAAGGTTTTCAACCAAGCCCGCTTGGCAATTTCACTCTCGCCCTTGTCAGAGACCGCCACAATGGCGACGCCGGGGAATGCTTCGCGCATCATGCGCACAAGTTCTGCGCCATCGTCAGAGGTGACATCGACTTGGGTGACAACCGCATCGAGGTCGAGAATATCAATCTGGTCGAGGGCTTCGTCCAAGGTCGCGCCACAGGTCACGCGGAAATCATGTTCCTTAAGGCCCGTCTCACAGATTTTGCGCAAGGTCCGGCTCGGCTCAATCACCAGCACATGCGGGCGGCGGGTGCCCGATTGCAGGCGCTCGGAGACTTCGCTTAATAAGGCCTGCAGGCGTTCTTGCGAGAAAGGCTTTTGCAACAGAAATTCCGCGCCATCGGCTTTTGCGCGCTCTAACAGGGCAGAGGCTGAATTTCGGCCCCCGCCTGCGCTGATAGCAGCAATGGTCACATGGGGTGCAGCTTCGCGGATTTTGGCGATGGTGCTGCCATCGGTTGAATCCGGCAGCATAAGGTCAGAAATAACAAGCTCTAACGGTTCTTCTTCCATGATGGCGAGGCCAGAGCGAAGATCTAAAGCCACAAGCGCAACCCACCCAGTACGCAGGATCATTTGTGAGATCACGCGCGCCTGTATCATGCTGTCTTCGATCAACAGGCAGGTGTAGTTCGACAAAAGCCACCCCTTAGCTTGATTGGTTTATGTCTAGGCGCGATCCGTTAACGTAGTGCAAATGGTGATATTTACCTGAAAAGTGGTAAATTGGTATGATCGATTACTTTGAAAGCTTTGAATCTGGTTGTTTGGTTTGATCTGCCGATGGTGCAGCGGCAGGTCTATAAAGGGCGGCCATCTGTTTGGCGAGACCAAAACCATCTTTTGCCAAGCGGGCTTCCTGCGCGCTGCGATCTGCCGGGCAGGTGGCAGTACCTTGGCCATAGGCTTGAAAGCCCGCATTGAATGAATCCACCAGCGGGTCGCGCAAGGCACTATTGTCTGGGGCTTCGAGGTCTAAGAGGGTGGCCATGCGTGACCGATAGGTCTGATCTTCCCGACCTGAACACGAGACCCGTAGAGCGTGGAGCGAGCCCAAGACACGCGCCAAGCGGGTCAAATTCGCCCGTTTGATGGGATCAATCGCGCGCGCGCGCCGTTGATTATCTGCAACCGCGCCTTGGGCCTCTGCGGCGGGATCGCCATAGGCGCTATAGTCTGCATTTAGGCCTTCAACATCGCGCAGGACTTTTCGGGCCTTTTGGCGGGCCGGGCGATAGGGCACTTCTGCGGCTGTTTCTGGACTGGCTTCTGGGGTCCATTCCATTGGCGCGTCTTGGGGGATATCGACTGGGCCATCCTCAATCGGCGCGTCGGGGATGCGCCGATCTGCCTCCACAGGGGCACCTGAAACCACATAGGTCTCCAGCGTGGGGGTCGGGCCACGATTTTGCGGGTCTTGGCTAATGGGTTGGGCGACACTCAACGCAGCCCCAGAGGCTGCGATGAGCACGACCGCACTGACCATCCAAACACGTGATTTCATACCCCCTAAACGCGCCTGTTTCGGGCGTTAGGTCAAGCTGGAGAGCTTGCTTGTAAGCGGGCAACCCGGCCAATCGCTTCATGGGCCTCGGCCATGATGGACTCGATGATTTCCTTGCACGACAGGATTTCATGAACCCCGCCAGCGGACTGGCCCATAGCAAAGCAAGATTTGTCGGCTTCAAGGCCTTCAATCTGGCCGCCAATGCCGCCCATAGCTCCTGCCTGCATGCTGATCATGGCTTGCTGGGGGAAAGGCTGGATGTCGGCGGGGCGGCTTTCCCAATCCTGTACCCAAGCATTATCTTTCACGCGCATGGGCTTGCCGGAATAGGAACGGGTACGGACCGTGTCGGTATCCTTGGCTGCGACGACAGCCTCCTTATACATTTGCCCGGCATGAGCCTCTTTCGAGGCGATAAAGCGCGTGCCCATCCAAACCGCTTGTGCGCCAAGGGCCAGTGCGGCTGCAAGCCCGCGTCCGTCATAGAGCCCACCTGCAGCAACAACCGGAATCGTCACCCGCTCAACCGCTTGGGCAACCAAGGGCAGGGTGCCAACAAGGCCCGTGTGGCCGCCGCCTTCTGAGCCTTGGCAGATGACCGCATCACAGCCAGCGGCTTGGGCTTTTTCGGCATGGCTGACAGCCCCGCCCACCACCATGGCTTTGAGCCCAGCGGCATGGAGCTTTTCGATAATGGCGGAGGGAACCCCAAGGCCCGCGATAAAGGCGGTCGCACCTTCGGCTATGATGATATCGACAGAGGCTTCAAGGCTGCCTGGCACGGCGGCCAAAAGGTCGACACCAAAGGGCCGATCCGTCAAAGCGCGGACCTTGCGCATTTCATCGCGGATTTCAGCCGGTGTGCGCCCGGCCATGCCAAGACAGCCGTACCCGCCAGCCTCCGAGACGGCCGCACAGACTTCGGCATAGGAAACCCCACCCATGCCCGCCAGCATGATGGGATGTTCAATCCCCAAAAGATCGCAAATTGGTGTTCTTAAGCTCATGGCGCACTCCCTTGTTTTTGCGCCACGTTAAAGCCTTTGACCTGATGCGCAATCCCTCTGTCTGCCCGTCACTCTAAGTGCGGCCGATAGCGGTGGCAGGAGGTTTCATGATCGACCACTAAGCCTACAGCCTGCATATAAGCGTAGCAAATGACCGGCCCGCAGAATTTGAAGCCACGGGCTTTAAGCTTGCGCGCCAGCTCTTCTGATTCTGCCGACTTTGTCGGTGCATCGCGAAACGAGACGGGGTGATTATGGATAGGCTTTCCGCCGACGACCGACCAGATGAAATCGTGAAAACCGCCTTCTTCGGTCTCAATGGTCTGGAAAAGCCGCGCAGACTCAATCGTGGCAATAATTTTGGCGCGCGCCCGAACGATGCCGGGATTGGCCATCAAGCGCTCAATATCATCTGGGCCAAAGGCGGCTACGCGGTCAGGGTCAAAGCCACAAAAGGCTTCGCGAAATGCGTCGCGCTTACGCAAAATCGTGATCCACGACAGGCCGGCTTGAAAGCCCTCTAGACATAATAGCTCCCACAGCTGGCGCGCATCATGGACCGGCACGCCCCACTCCTCGTCATGATAGGCGACATAGAGCGGGTCTGATTCGAGAACCCAGCCGCATCGTTGCATGGTCAATTCCGCCCCTCGCGCATCGTGCCGGGCAATTGCCCCGTAAGCCGTGCCATAGTGCCGCGCCAGAACAGGGGGTCAAGCTGGGTGAGGGCCTTTGGTTTGAGGCCTGCACAGGATTTCACACCTGTCCTTAAATTGACGCAAACTGTGCCCACATGAAGCAGAACCCGTCCAACCGCCTTTAGCGGCTTCCCGTGCGCGCGGAAGCTGGTTAAAGATGGGTTGGGGAAGGGCATACGGCCCGGAGTTTACATCGTGAAGCACTCGCCATTTCGAATTCTGCTTGTTGTGCCAACCTTGCTTGTGGCCGTGGCTGCCTGCCAATCCATGCCCGGCAGCAATACCAAAAAGGCACCGGCCTATGTCGAGCGTCCCGTGGACCTGTTGTACAACAATGCGCGCGATGAGCTTAGCAAGAAGAATTACGCCGAAGCGGTAACAGGCTTTGAAGAAGTGGACCGCCAGCACCCCTATTCGGAATGGGCGCGGCGCGCTTTGTTGATGACGGCCTATGCCAATTATCAACAGAACAAATATGAAGAGGCGATTGCGGGGGCCCAGCGTTTCACCTCGCTCTATCCCGGCAATGAGAGCGCGGTTTATGCTTATTATCTGATCGCTATCTGCTATTTTGAGCAGATTGTGGACGTAGGTCGTGACCAGCGCATGACCGAATTGGCATTGGCCGCCCTCAATGATGTCGTGCAGCGTTATCCTCAAAGCGAATATGCCCGCGATGCGCGCCTGAAGATTGACATGACCCAAGACCAGTTGGCTGGCAAGGAAATGGAAATCGGGCGCTATTATCTGCGTGATGGCCAACATTTGGCAGCCCTTGGCCGCTTCCGTCGGGTGGTAGACCTTTATCAGACCACAACCCACGTCCCCGAAGCGCTGCACCGCTTGGTCGAGACCAATTTGTCGATGGGCTTGATTGATGAAGCAACCAAGGTCGGCGCGGTCTTGGGTTATAATTATCCGGGCTCTGAATGGTATGAGGCCAGCTATAAGCTGCTGACCGCCCGCGGCTTTACGCCCGAAGGTAAGCCAGAGCGGCGTGGTCTGTTCCAACGGATTGTGCGGCCAAAGCGCGGGTTAGAGCGCGCGCCAGAGCCGCCTGAAGCTTCGGCCCCGCAAGCGAGCAAATGAGCGCCATTTTCCCTCGTTCAACGTCCGCTGCGCGCGGGGGGAGGCTTGTCCGACGGGGTGGCCGATGCTGATTGGCTTGTCGATCCGCGACGTGGTCCTGATCGAAACCTTGGACTTGGAGATTGAGCCTGGTTTTACCGCACTGACGGGGGAGACGGGGGCTGGGAAGTCCATCCTGTTGGATGCTTTGGGCCTTGCTTTGGGCGAGCGCGCAGATCGCGGTCTGGTTCGCCACGGGGCAGAACGCGCGCAAGCCAGTGCGATTTTTGAAGTTGGCGACCATCACCCCGCGATTGCACTTCTGGAAGAATTGGATCTACCCGAAGCCGAGGATGGCCGGATTGTACTACGGCGCTCGATCAGTCTCGATGGCAAAAGCCGGGCTTATGTGAATGATGGGCCAGCTTCGGTCAGTGCGCTGCGCCGATTGGGGGCCTGTCTCCTCGAAATCCACGGTCAACACGCCTCGGTTGGCCTGATGGACCCGTCGACCCACCGCGACCTATTGGATGTCTTTGCCAAAGCTGGGCCCCTCAAGGCGCAAGTCGGTGAGGCGTGGCGCACGTTGGAAGCTGCGCGGTCAGAGTTGGAAGAGGCTGAAACCCGCGCCCGGCGCGCTTCCACCGATCGCGACTACCTCGCCCATGTGCTGGCCGAGTTACAAAAGCTCGCCCCAAAGGCTGGCGAAGAGGCAGCCCTTGATGCAGAGCGGCGCGCCTTAATGGGATCTGAAAAGGCTGCCACGGCCCTTAAAGACGCAACCGATGCTTTGGCGGATGGCAAAGCAGAGCAACGCATGGCGGCGGCCGCGCGGGCCTTGTCGCGCGTGGGCAAGCCCGAGGGTGAGGGGGCCGATGCCCTGTCGAAAGCCGTCGATCAAGCCGCCGCCGCGCTAGAGCGGGCCTTGAGTGAATTGGGCGATGCGCAAGGTTGGATGGCGCGTGCAGGCGATGCCCTTGATGGCGATCCAGGCCGCCTCGATCAGTTGGAAGAGCGCTTGTTTGCCCTGCGTGCGGCTGCCCGCAAACATGGCGTTACGGTGGAGGCTTTACCCGACGTTTTGGCCCGGGCTGAGCGAAATCTTGCCAATATTGATCATGCTGATGAGGCCATTCAAGCGGCCAAGGCCGCTTTGGCCAAGGCGCAAGTGGCGTATGATCAGGCTGCCGCCACGCTGTCAGAGCGCCGTCAGGCGGCTGCTGCCGCACTCGATAAAGCAGTGGAGCTTGAGCTGCCCCCGCTGAAACTGGAAA
The DNA here is from genome assembly GCF_020253525.1 of Aquidulcibacter sp. Taxonomy (GTDB): domain Bacteria; phylum Pseudomonadota; class Alphaproteobacteria; order Caulobacterales; family Aquidulcibacteraceae; genus Aquidulcibacter. The sequence continues at coordinate 28,655 of NZ_JADCBK010000130.1, read as the reverse complement.
AAGCGCGCTTCAGGAGCCGGGTTGATAGCGACGCGGCACGCCCAACCAAGGACGGTATTGATCGGGTGACTTTTGAGATTGCCGCCAATCCGGGGGCAGGCTTTGGCGCTTTGTCGGAAATTGCTTCTGGGGGCGAACTCTCGCGCCTATCACTTGCGCTCAAGCTTGTGTTGTCGACCGATGGCGGCACCTTGGCCTTGGTGTTTGATGAAGTGGATCAGGGCATTGGCGGGGCAACAGCCGATGCGGTCGGTCGCCGCTTGGCGCGCCTGTCTGAGACCGCGCAAATCCTGTGTGTAACCCACAGCCCCCAAGTTGCCGCCCGCGCGCGTCGTCATTGGCGCATCGAAAAGCGGGTGGAAAATGGCATCACGCGCACGGGCGTGACGACGTTGCCTGATGCCGCACGCGAAGAAGAATTGGCGCGCATGTTGTCTGGGGCAGAGATCACCGCCGAAGCCCGCGCCGCCGCCCGGGCCTTGGTTGCGGCCAGTCAGGACTAAAAGCCTGAAATCGGGTGTGGACACCCTTCAGCTAAGGCAAGGTTACAGGCTTCACGCGCGCCATGCTTGGCGTTAGTTTCGCCGACATGGACCTTTCAGCACTTCCCGTCGATTCCCTCACCAAAGAACAAGCCGCACGAGAATTAGAGCGGCTGGCGGGGGAGATCGCCGCCAACCGACAAGCCTATTATGAGCATGATGCGCCGGTCCTGTCCGATGCTGAATATGATGCGTTGGAGCGGCGCAATCTTCTGATCGAGCAGCGCTTTCCCGCCTTAGTCCGGGCTGATAGTCCATCGAAAAGCGTCGGCAGTGCAGCCTCTGCCCGTTTCAACAAAATCACCCACCAAGTCGCCATGCTCTCGCTCGACAATGCCTTTACCGATGGCGATGTGGCAGACTTTTTGGGCCGCGCCCAGCGCTTCTTGGGCTTTGACGATCAAAGCGCTTTGGCCTGCACAGCCGAGCCCAAGATTGATGGCCTGTCCTTGTCCGTGCGCTATGAAAAGGGCCAGCTCAAACATGCTGTGACGCGCGGCGATGGCAAAGAAGGGGAAGATGTCACCGCCAATGTGCTGACCATTGGCGATATTCCCAAAACTTTATTAGGCACAGATTGGCCAGAAATCTTGGAAGTGCGCGGCGAAGTCTATTTGAGCCACGCCGCGTTTGAAGCCCTAAACCAAGCCCAAACCGAAGCAGGCCTGCCGCTTTACGCCAATCCCCGCAATGCAGCAGCAGGTAGCCTACGCCAGCTTGACCCCGCCATTACCGCCCAGCGCCCCTTGAGCTTTTTTGCCTATGCGTGGGGGGATGTGAGCGCACCGTTTGCAGCCACCCAAATGGAAGCTGTGGCGTGCTTTGCACGCTGGGGCTTTAAAACCAATGCGGATATGAAGCTGTGCGCCGATACAGCGGCCTTGGTGGCCCATTATCAGGATTTGGGCCTGCGCCGGGCTGAACTTGGCTATGATATTGATGGGGTGGTTTATAAGGTCAACGATCTGGCCTTGCAGGCGCGCTTAGGGATTGTGACGCGCTTTCCCCGATGGGCCATCGCCCATAAATTTCCGCCCGAGCAAGCCACAACCATTCTTGACGCGATCGATATTCAGGTCGGCCGCACGGGCGCTTTGACACCTGTAGCCCGTGTCCGCCCAGTCACGGTCGGCGGCGTCGTTGTTTCTAACGCAACCCTGCATAATGAGGACTTTATCGCGGGCAAAGCGCTGGACCGGGTGACAGGCCTGCCCGTGCGCGGCGGCAAGGATTTACGGCCGGGCGACCATATCGTTATTCAACGCGCAGGCGATGTAATCCCCCAAATCGTGGATGTGTTGGTTGATAGGCGTGAGCCTGACAGTACGCCCTTTGCCTTTCCCCATATGTGTCCGTGCCCGTTGCAGACGCCAGCGATCCGTGGCGGGGATGAGCAAGATGGCGGCCTTGATGTGGTGCGGCGTTGCACGGGCGAGTTTGCCTGCCCCTTCCAACGCTTGCGGCATTTGGAGCATTTTGTCAGCCGCAAAGCCTTTGACATAGACGGCCTCGGCCCCCGCCAATTGCAGGACTTTTTCGACTGGGGCCTTGTGAAAGAACCAGCGGACATTTTCAAATTGGAAGGCCGCCGCTCAGACCTTGGGGGCCGGGACGGCTATGGCCAAACCTCGCTCAACAATCTGTTTGCGGCCATCAATCAGCGGCGCGACATTGATCTTGCGCGTTTCATCTTTGGCCTTGGCGTGCGCCATATTGGCGAGACGACCAGTGGTGTGCTTGCCCGTGCCTTTGGGTCTTGGGAGGCCCTAAAAGCTGCCATTGAGGTGGCGCAAACCCATCGCGCCAATGAAGCCTATCGGCATTTGGAAGCCATTCATGGCTTGGGGCCGCGCGCGCTTGAGGCCTTATTGAACTGGGCTGCTGATGCTGAACCTCCCGCGCAAGCAGGCCTGTTTGATGATGTCGCGGAAAATCTGGCCAATTTGCGCCTATCCGAAGTCGCCATGCCCGCCCGCAAGGCCTTGATTGAGGTCTTTTCCGATTGGATGGGCCTTGTCTCAACCCTAAAGTCTGCCGCGGCAGGTCGCCCACAAGATGGCTATACGTCCCTTGCCGCCATTGATGGCATGGGCCCGGTTGCTACCGACGCCTTGCTTGATTTCTTCGCTGAGCCGCATAATCGCGATGCGGTGGCGCGCTTGCTTGAACAAGTTCGCCCGCGCGATGCCGAAGCGCCAGCCTCAGATAGCCCGGTAACTGGCCTCACCATCGTCTTTACCGGTAGCCTTGAAACCATGACGCGCGATGAAGCCAAGGCCCAAGCCATCCGCCTTGGGGCCAAGGTGGCTGGGAGTGTCTCTGCAAAAACCGATATTGTGGTGGCGGGTCCTGGCGCGGGCTCAAAACTTGCCAAAGCGAGCGAGTTGGGGGTGCGGGTGATGAGCGAGGCAGAATGGGCTGCGTTTGTTGGCTGATTGACTGCGATTTGTCGTAAACCATTCGCATTGCCGCGCTATGTCTCGGCCTAAACTCTTTTCCAAAGGCCACCGCTCCCCATGCCTCAACGTTCCAATCATTTCGCCGACCTTGCTTGTGAATCGCTGTCGCGGCGCGGGTTTTTGACGGCCACGGCCGCCTTGCCAGCCTTAAGCCTGATGACTTCTGAAGCCCAAGCCGCCACGGCAGGTTTCAAGTCTGTCGCAGAAAATCGCTTGGATACGGTGGTGGTGCCAGACGGCTATGCTTGGCAGCCCTTGATTTCCTGGGGCGATCCTTTGTTTGAGGGCATGGCACCCCTAGACCTGACCAAGCGCGGCGCGCCTTTTGCCTTTACGCGGGCGGAGCAGGAAAACCGTTTCGGCACCCATAATGATATGTTGGCCCTATTTCCGGCCAATTGGGCCTATCCTTGGCCGGAAGGCCCCGTAACGCGGGCGATTATGTGTGTGAACCATGAGGCGGTTAGCCCCTTTATGGCCGCCCCCGGCGCGAATGGTCAGCCGATTGATACGAGCGAAGTGGCTTTAGAGGCGCTCTATGCCTGTATGGGCGTCAGCGTTTTTGATGTGGCCCATGATCTTGCAAGCGGGGCTTGGTCGGTAGTGAAGGGCCCGGCTGTCGGCGTCGGTCGTAACCGCCGCGTGACGCCTTATAGCGAAGTCGTTTTTGACGGGTCTGCCGCCAACCATCCCTGGATCGCCAAGGCTGGTGCCATCGTCAATGAGGTTGAAAGTGCCCGCTCTGGCCCCCCTACACTCGATGGTGCGATTAAGGCCGGAACGTTCCAGAATTGTGCCGGTGGCTTTACGCCTTGGGGTACGTATCTGACGGCGGAAGAGAATTTCAACAATCAGTTCTTCACCTCGGACAAGGCAAGCCCCGCCTTAACCGAAGCCCAAGCCGACACAGCCTTTGGCGTGGATCAATCCATTTTTCGCTATGACAATGTTTGGCGTATGGGCGGGCCTGCCCAGTTTGATTTGAGCCGCAATCCACATGGGCCATCCTTGTATGGCTGGATCGTCGAGATTGATCCCTATGATCCCGACTGGCGGCCCCATAAGCACACTGCCCTTGGCCGCAAATGCAATGAATGCGCTACCACGGTTCTGTCCAAAACCAATAAGGCCGTGGTCTATACCGGCGATGATAGCGCTAATCAGTTCGTCTATAAGTTCGTCTCGCGCGATAGATTTGACCCTACCAACCGGATCGCCAATCGCACGCTTTTGACCCATGGTACGCTCTATGCGGCCCGCCTTGAAGCCGATGGGACGGGCCGTTGGATCGCCTTGACGGCAGCGGCGGCCAACCGGGTTCCGCGTGGCCCCGACGAGACGCCCTTTGCCGATGATGGCGATGTGATGGTGCGGTGCCGCGAAGCCGCGCTTCGGCTGGGTGCGACCAAAATGGACCGGCCAGAGGATGTAGAAAGCCCAACTGATGGTTCGTTCCGCGGCACGGGCACCGTCTTTGTAATGTGTACCGGCAATCTTTCCGACTCAGGTCGGGCGGGAAATGTCGCTAATCCGCGCCGCAAAACCATCGCTGGCGACGGGCTCGAGCGCAATTATCAAGGCCATATTGTGCGCATTGAAGAGGCGCGCCAAGACCCAGCGGCTCTAACCTTTACCTGGGACATTTTTGCGGTGGCGGGCGATCCCTCTGCAGAGGTTGCGCCTGTGACCAATCTTGAGGGCAAAGTCGTCAATGCGTCTTCTTGGCTGAATGGTAAGCCCACCACGACTGGGGATCGCTTTGCCATGCCCGACAATATCACTTTCGACAATCGCAAATTCTGCTGGATTACGACGGACGGTACGCCAGAGACTTTCCCCTGTAATGACGGGGTCTATGTGCTGCCCATGGTTGGCAAGGGGCCACGTCCGGTGAAGCGCTTTTTGACGGTGCCAATTGGGGCGGAATGCTGCGGACCCCTTCTGGCGTGGGACCAAAAGACCTTCTTCTGTGGCGTACAGCATGTGGGCGCAGAAAATGTTAAAGGCCAGAATTATCGCGGAGAAGCGGCTGGGCCTTATTCCACCTTCCCCAATGGCGGCTGGCCGCGCGACGCCGTGATTTATGTTCGCCGACAAGATGGCGGAACCGTTGGCACGTAAGGCGGTGCCGCGTCTGTCATTTCCGGTTTTCTAACCACAATTTAACGTGCCAGACAGGAAACAATCGTCCACGACATAAGCCATGGTCATGGACTGGGGTGTTCCCCCGCAATCGGGACCTGGGGGGATATCAGCGCAGACGCGACTGATGACGCGTTTAGCCGCGATCGCGGTTTGGCTTGTGCTTGGCTATGGCCTTTTGTCGACGCACCCCCCTATGCTGCCCTCGATTGAGCCTGCAGGGGTTGCGGCAGTCCGGCTTGAGCCCTTGGTGCGTGCACCCAAGGCAGATATGGCGGCCTCTATTGCCCCTGTCGCCAAAACAAAGCCACCCGCAACCCAGACGGTAAAGGGCGTGACGGCTTCGGCGGGCGCCATTGCCCCCATGCGTACAAGTCCAACGCCGGTGCGCGACGGGCAAAGTGCTGCAAGCCCTGTTGGCCGCCAGCCAGCAACGACAGCCAGTGGTATCGTCCCCGCACAACCAGCCCTTGCCGGAACGGGTGCCACAGCCAATGGGTCGGCTATGCACAGCCTCACCCCGCAAAGTCAGGCGATCATCAAAGCACAAGCTTGCGCCCAGCTTGACCCCAAAGACCGCCCGCCCGATTGCCCGCCGAATGCTGAGCTAAAGCGCCTGTTGCAAGTCGCGCGTGGGCCCAAATATCGCCCAGAAAATGCGGAAGGATTCTCGCGCAATGAAGTACGCTGGCGTGATATTCCCCCACCTTGTTTGGAAGATGGGCAAAAGGTCAAAATGACCGGCATGGGGGCCTGTGTGCGGTTTGGGAATACGCCTTCGCGCGTGCGCTCCCCGCAAGAAATTTGTGAAGCCAAGGGGCTGGGCGGCTGTGCCCCAGTGCCGTCGCAAGCCGCCGTCAATGCGGCGGTAAAACAGGTGAAAGGGCAATAGGGTAATTGCGGTTTCGTGACCCTCATGAGGGTTTGCAGACGGAACAGGATGAATTAGGCTCAGGCGCATGATCACATCCGCGCCGTTTCTTCAGACCCCAAACCTCATTCTCCGCGGCCATAATGTGGAGGATTTTGATCGCCTCGCTGCCATGTGGTCCGACCCGTTGGTCGTGAAACATATCGGGGCGCGGGCATCCACGCCGCAAGAAGCTTGGTTTCGCTTATTGCGCTATATCGGGCACTGGCCCGCCTTAGGCTATGGCTATTGGGCAGTATGTGACAAGGAAACAGGCCTTTATATTGGCGATGTTGGCCTTGCCGATCATAAGCGCGGGATGCATCCAGACTTTGAGGCGACGCCAGAAGCAGGTTGGGTCATCATTCCGCCCATGGCGGGCAGGGGGCTTGCGACCGAAGCCATGCAAGCAACCCTCGACTGGTATGAAGCCACTTATGGCCGCGGCCGCACGGTGTGCATGATCGAGTCGGTGCACGCACCCTCGATCCGAGTTGCGGAAAAATTGGGTTATGAGCGCTTTGCCGAAACCACGATGGCAGCGGGGCCTGTTAGTTTGTTTCAGCGCCTTTGATCCAAGCCTCAACCGGGCCCTTTTGCAGGATCGTCAACGGATTGCCCTTGCGGTCAACCTTATTGCCTAAAGCCAAGCGGACCCAACCTTCGGAAATGCAATATTCCTCCACATTGGTCTTTTCCTCGCCCTTGAAGCGGATCCCGACACCTTTGGCCAAGATCTCTTCATTATAATAAGGGCTGCGGGGATTGACGCTTAAGCGGTCGGGCAGGGCGGTGGGGCTGGTTTCATCGGTCATAGGCGCTGCTTAGCCTAATGCGGGCGCGAACCTCAAGGGGGCGGTGTAGTGGGGTGGGGGATAGCTTCTGTTAGGATGTATCCCGTGCGGTCAATGCCACGATGACTTTATGTCTTGGATATCGGCCTCAATCAATTCGAATCATTTTGGTTATTTTTCATGTCTTAACACCCTAAAATCGCCAAACCTTGAGGTCTTATCATGCCCCCCGAAGATGACAAGATTACCGAAAACAAAGTTAAGCCCTCAAATGAAAGTGCAAGTGTCAAGAGTCGGGGCGACGGGGCGCAAAAGGCTCGGCAGCAACCACAGCCTCAAAAGCCGTCTTCTGGATCAGATCAAAAGAAGAAGTAACTCGGCTTTGATAGATTATGAGAGCCGTCAATTTGAGATACCTAGGGCTGCCGAATAATTTGGCATAGGCTTAAGCACCCACCCACCCCCACTGCACCGCGTCTGATAGATACCCTTTACAAAACAGACTCACCTAGCTAGTAACGCCGCTCTTGCTTGGACCGGCTGTGGAGAACGCTTATGTTCTCCAGACGCGGGACGATAAAAGCGCAGGGTTCATACCGCCGAAAAGGGTATGTCGCCTCTGATGGCGCGGTCATACGCGTCTTTGCTTCTTCGACCCCGTCAGATGGCTTTTCCAGCTAAAATTAAGTTTGCGCAGCCTGATGCGTCGCCGGTCAAAATGGCGTCGTAGCGGGCTTCGTTCGATGTTTGACATGCGGTCCTATCGTTTGGATGACCGCTTCGCGAGGGTAAATATGGCTCAACAGACCATCCGGATCAGGCTCAAAGCCTTCGACCACCGGGCGCTGGATCAGTCCGCCAAGGAGATCGTCTCCACGGCAAAGCGCACTGGCGCAATGGTGCGAGGCCCTGTGCCTTTGCCAACGCGCATTGAACGTTTCACCGTAAACCGCTCGCCACACGTCGATAAGAAGTCGCGCGAGCAGTTTGAAATCCGCACGCACAAGCGCGTGCTCGACATCGTAGACCCAACACCACAAACGGTGGACGCGCTGATGAAGCTCGACCTCGCTGCCGGTGTTGACGTCCAAATTAGTCTGTAAGGGCGCCGGCTATGCGTACAGGATTGATCGCAAAGAAAATGGGCATGACCCGCGTGTTTGCTGCCGATGGCGCACACGTGCCAGTCACTGTCCTGGCTCTCGAAGGCTGCCAAGTGGTAGCCCAAAAGACCGATGACAAAGACGGCTACACCGCCTTGCAAGTGGGCGCAGGTGCCCGCAAGGCCAAGAACGTTACCCAGCCCATGCGTGGGCATTATGCGAAAGCCAGCGTTGAGCCTAAGGCGAAACTGCGTGAGTTCCGCGTCACCGCCGACAATTTGGTCGACGTTGGTATGGAATTGACCGCTGACCATTTCGTGCCCGGCCAAAAGGTTGATGTCTCTGGCATCACCATCGGTCGTGGTTTCTCTGGTGCCATGAAGCGCTGGAACTTCGGTGGTTTGCGCGCAACGCACGGTGTGTCTCTGTCGCACCGTTCGCACGGTTCGACCGGTCAACGCCAAGACCCAGGCAAGGTTTTCAAGGGCAAGAAGATGGCTGGACACTATGGTGTTGAGCGCGTCACCACCCAAAACCTCGTCATCGTCCGTACCGATGTTGAGCGTGGCTTGATCCTGATCCGTGGTGCCGTTCCAGGCGCTGAAGGTTCTTGGGTTGAAATCCGTGACGCGGTGAAGTCCGCAGCACCTGCGAACCTGCCAAAGCCAGCCGCTTTCCGTAAGCCCGGCGATCTGAAAATCGTTCAAGCTGACGCGGAAGTCGCGGCTCCTGTCGAAACTCAAGAGGGAGCCGAATAATGAAACTCGACGTCCTGAAATTAGATGGCAGCAAGGCTGGCTCGGTAGAGCTGGACGACGCCATCTTTGGTGTGGCACCCCGTGCCGACATCTTGCACCGCGTGGTGCGCTATCAGTTGGCCAAGCGCCGCGCTGGTACGCATGACACCCAAAATCGTGGCGAAGTTTCGCGCTCGCACTCCAAGTTCGGCAAGCAAAAGGGTTCTGGCGGCGCACGTCACGGTTCCCGCAACGCGCCGATCTTCCGGGGCGGTGGCGTGGCGCATGGCCCACACCCACGTTCGCACGCACATAGCTTGAACAAAAAAGTTCGCGCTTTGGGTATGAAAATGGCTCTCTCGGCTAAGGCTGCCGAAGGTTCGCTGATCATTCTTGATCAAGCCGCCCTCGACGCGCCAAAGACGAAAGTCTTGTTGGAAAACTTCGGCAAGCTCGGCCTGACCAATGCGTTGGTCATTGGCGGCGCACAAGTCGACACCAATTTCCAACTCGCAGCCCGTAACGTTCCGAATGTGGACGTTCTGCCAGCTGCAGGCCTCAATGTTTACGACGTCCTGCGTCGCCACAAGCTGGTTTTGTCGCGTGATGCGATTGAAGCCATCTCGGCACGCTTTGCAAGCAAAGGGGAGGCTGCATAATGGCACTTTCCGAACGCCACTACGATACCATCCTGGCCCCTTGGATCACGGAAAAGGGCACTTTGCTCTCCGAAGTGAACCAAGTGATCTTCCAGGTACCGCTGACGGCAACCAAGCCCGCCATTAAAGAAGCTGTTGAAGCGCTCTTCAAGGTGAAGGTGAAAGCCGTCAATACCATTCGCGTTCAAGGCAAGACCAAGCGCTTCAAGGGCGTGATGGGCAAGCGGAACGACTTCAAGAAAGCAATCATCACGCTGGTCGAAGGCGAGACGATTGATGTGACGACGGGGCTCTAAGGAATGGCACTCAAGACATTCAAGCCGACCTCTGAAGGTCGTCGCCAGCTGGTGATCGTTGACCGTAAGTCCTTGTACAAGGGCAAGCCGGTTAAAGCGTTGACCGAAGGCTTGACCAAAACGGGTGGTCGCAACAACACCGGCCGCGTAACCTCGTTCCGTTCGGGCGGTGGTCACAAGCGCACCTATCGCATCATCGACTTCAAGCGTCGTAAGTGGGATATGCCAGCAACGGTTGAGCGTTTGGAATATGATCCAAACCGCACCGCCTTCATCGCACTGATCAAGTACGAAGATGGTGAGCTGTCCTACATCGTGGCCCCTCAGCGCCTCGCTGTTGGTGACACCATTGTCGCCGGCGAAAAGGTCGATGTGAAGCCAGGCAACGCCATGTTGTTGAAGTCGATCCCCGTGGGCACGATCATTCACAACGTCGAAATGAAGCCTTTGAAGGGCGCTCAGATCGCACGTTCGGCTGGTTGCTACGTGCAATTGGTTGGCCGCGACACCGGTTATGCTCAAATCCGCTTGTCCTCGGGCGAATTGCGCATGGTTCCAGATAGCTGCATCGCCACCATTGGTGCAGTCTCCAACCCAGACAATATGAACGAAAACTCGGGTAAGGCCGGTCGTTCGCGTTGGTTGGGCATTCGTCCTTCGGTTCGTGGTGTTGCCATGAACCCGGTTGACCACCCACATGGCGGCGGCGAAGGCCGTACCTCTGGCGGTCGCCACCCCGTAACCCCTTGGGGTAAGAAAACCCGCGGTCCTAAAACCCGCAGCAACACGACGACTGACCGGTTGATTATCCGTCGTCGTCACGAAAAGAAGGCTTAAGACTATGCCTCGTTCGGTATGGAAAGGTCCGTTTGTGGACGGTTACCTCCTCGCCAAGGCGGAGAAGGCGGCGGAATCCCCCCGTCGTGAAGCGATCAAAACTTGGTCGCGTCGCTCCACCATCATGCCTCAGTTCATTGGCCTGACCTTCCAGGTTCACAATGGTCACAAGTTTGTGCCTGTGAATGTTTCGGAAGAAATGGTTGGCCATAAGCTCGGCGAATTCGCTCCAACCCGTACCTATTTCGGTCACGGCGCGGACAAGAAGTCGAAGCGGAGGTAGGCGCATGTCAAAAGCAAAAACCCCTCGCGCCTTGTCTGACAAGGAAGCTTTGGCCCAAGCCCGCAACCTGCGGACCAGCGGTCAAAAGCTGAACTTGGTGGCACAAAGCATTCGTGGCTTGAAAGTGGACAAGGCCTTGGCTGAACTTCAGTTTTCGCCAAAGCGCATTGCCATCGACGTTCGCAAGTGCCTGCAATCGGCCATCGCAAACGCCGAAAACAACCATGGCCTCGACATCGATGCTCTGGTCGTTGCCCAAGCCTATGTCGGCAAAGGTCTGGTTATGAAGCGTATGAACACCCGGGCTCGCGGTCGCGGCGCTCGTATTGAAAAGCCCTTCTCGCACATCACCATCGTTGTGCGTGAGATGGAAGGAGCGGCCTGATGGGTCAGAAGGTCAATCCAATCAGCATGCGTCTGGGCATTAACCGGACGTGGGACAGCCGCTGGTATGCGAACACGGGCGAATATGCGAAGCTTCTGCATGAAGACATCGCGGTTCGCGCCTTCTTGAAAAAGAAGCTGAAGCAAGCTGGTGTGTCGCGCATCGTGATCGAGCGCCCACACAAGAAGTGCCGCGTGACGGTTTATACCGCGCGTCCAGGTATTGTTATCGGCAAAAAAGGCGAAGACATTCAAAAGCTTCGTAAGGATCTGACCGGGATCGTCAAGGACGCGGAAGTGTTTTTGAACTTGGTCGAAATCCGCAAGCCAGAGCTGGATGCAACCTTGGTTGCTGAAAGCGTTGCCCAACAGCTCGAGCGTCGCGTGGCTTTCCGCCGTGCGATGAAGCGCGCGATGCAATCTTCCATGCGCATGGGCGCTGGCGGGATCCGCATCACGGTTGCTGGTCGTTTGGGCGGTGCTGAAATCGCACGGACCGAATGGTATCGTGAAGGCCGCGTGCCTTTGCATACCCTGCGGGCGGATGTGGATTATGGCGTCGCAGAAGCCACCACCGCTTATGGCATCATCGGCATCAAATGCTGGGTCTTCAAAGGCGAAATCTTTGAGCGCGACCCAATGGCTCAAGACAAGCGTGCTGCTGAAGTGGGTGACGCACGTCCCCGCCGCGACAATGATCGTGAAGATCGTCGTCCACGCAATGATCGCAACGATCGTGACAACCGTGGCCGTGGCCGTGGTCGTGGCGACGCGGCTCAAGCTGGCGCGTAAGGGAGGAACTGAAACATGTTGTCACCTAAACGTACCCGCTTCCGCAAGCAGTTCAAAGGCCGCATCCATGGTGCTGCGACCGGCGGGGCTACCCTGTCGTTCGGCATGTATGGTTTGAAGGCTTTGGCACCTGAGCGCGTCACCGCGCGTCAGATCGAAGCTTGCCGCCGTGCCATCACGCGTCAAATGAAGCGTCAAGGCAAAGTTTGGATCCGTATTTATCCAGACGTGCCAGTGTCCAAGAAGCCAAACGAAGTTCGGATGGGTAAGGGCAAAGGTTCACCAGAATTTTGGGCCGCACGGGTAAAGCCTGGTCGGATCATGTTCGAAATCGACGGTGTTGCACAAGAGATTGCAGAAGAAGCATTGCGCCTCGGCGCTGCGAAACTGCCTATCGCGTGCAAGATCATTTCACGTGCCGACTTCGGTCTGGCGTAAGGGAGCGTCCACTATGAAAGCCGCTAACGCGCGGGCTTTGACGCCCGACCAATTGCAAGAAGAGCTGCTCAAGCTGAAAAAAGAGCAATTCAACTTGCGTTTCCAACGTGCGACAGGTCAACTTGAAAAGACCCATCGCATCAACCAGGTCCGCAAGGACATCGCGCTCGTCAAGACGATGATGCGCGAGAAGACCACAGCAACGGCTGTTTAAGGAGTAATCGATGCCAAAGCGTATGATGCAGGGCGTCGTGGTGAGCGACAAAGGCGATAAATCCATCGTCGTGAAGGTTGAACGTACCTTCCTCCACCCAGTCCTTAAAAAGACGGTGCGCCGCTCGAAGCGCTACCATGCCCATGATGACGCGAATGCGTACAAAACGGGTGAGGTCGTGCAGATCCAGGAATGCCCGCCTAAGTCCAAACTGAAGCGGTGGGAAGTGATTGGTCGCGTCGGCAGCTAGGGCTGTCCGATACGGGCTAATAGAAGAGGATCGATTATGATTCAGATGCAAACAAATCTGGATGTCGCGGACAATTCCGGTGCTCGTCGCGTCATGTGCATTAAAGTACTTGGCGGTTCGAAGCGTCGTTATGCGTCCGTCGGCGACGTGATTGTTGTCTCCATCAAAGAGGCAATTCCACGTGGCCGCGTGAAGAAGGGTGACGTCCGTAAGGCCGTTGTCGTTCGCGTCGCAAAGGACATCAAGCGTAAAGACGGCTCCACCATCCGGTTCGACCGGAGTGCGGCTGTACTCGTGAATAACTCGCATGAGCCTATTGGCACCCGGATCTTTGGACCGGTTCCGCGCGAACTCCGCGCAAAGAACCATATGAAGATCATTTCGTTGGCTCCGGAGGTACTCTAGGATGGCTGCGAAACTTAAAAAAGGTGACAAGGTCGTTGTCTTGACCGGTAAGGACAAGGGCAAGACTGGTGAAGTGGTCAAAGTTCTCCCCAAGGAAAACGGTTTGGTGGTCCAGGGCGTGAACATGGTCAAAAAGCACCAGAAGCAGACCCAAGCCCAAGAAGCTGGCATTCGTGCGTTTGAGGCTCCGCTTCAAATCAGCAACGTTGCTTACATGGACCCTACGGATGGCAAGCCAACCCGGGTCGGTTTCAAAACCTTGGACGACGGTCGTAAAGTCCGTTTTGCCAAGCGTTCTGGGGAGGTGATCGGCGATGTCTGAGACCCAAACTTATCAAGCCCGTTTGAAGACCGAGTATAACGAGCGCATCCGCGCCGCTATGCAAGAGAAATTCAACTATACCAACGCCATGCAGATTCCACGTCTCGATAAGATCGTGATCAATATGGGCGTCGGTGAATCCGTTGCAGACAGCAAGAAGATGCAGTCGGCTTTAGCTGCTTTGAGTGCGATTGCTGGTCAAAAGCCAGTCACCACCAAAGCCCGCAAGTCGATCGCAGGTTTCAAGTTGCGTGAAGGCATGGCAGTCGGCGCGAAGGTAACTTTGCGCGCAGAACGCATGTATGAATTCCTCGACCGTCTGATCACGATCGCGCTGCCGCGCGTGAAGGATTTCCGCGGTCTCAACGGCAAGTCGTTTGACGGCCGTGGGAATTACGCCATGGGCCTCAAGGAGCACCTCGTGTTCCCTGAAATCAACTATGATCAGGTCGACCAGATCTGGGGCATGGACATCATCGTCTGTACGACGGCTCGCACGAATGAAGAAGCGAAAGCCCTTCTTTCTGAGTTCAACTTCCCATTCCGGAACTGATATCATGGCGAAGAAAAGTGCTATCAACCGCAATGACAACCGTAAGGCCCTGGTGAAGAAATTCTCGGCTAAGCGCGCGCGCCTCAAGGCAATCGCGACCGATGAAAATCTGCCACTGGAAGAGCGCTTTGCGGCTCGTTTGAAGCTGGCGGAGCTTCCGCGTAACTCGGCCGAAAACCGCGTTCGCAATCGCTGCGAGGTGACAGGTCGTCCCCGCGCTTTCTATCGTAAGCTCCGCATGTCGCGGATTGCGCTGCGGGACCTCGCGTCCTCCGGCATGATCCCCGGCATGACAAAAGCTAGCTGGTAAGGGAGGGTTGTCATGCAAGTGAACGATCCCGTCGGCGACATGCTCACTCGGATCCGCAATGCTCAAATGCGGAACCGTTCGACTGTCACCACCCCAAAGTCCACCCTGCGTGCCCGCGTCCTCGATGTTCTCGTTGGCGAAGGTTACATCCGTGGCTATGGGGATATCGAAGTGAACGGCAAGATTGAGTTGGAAATCCAGCTCAAATATTTCGACGGTGCGCCCGTGATCGATACGATCAAGCGCATTTCGAAGCCTGGCCGTCGTGTTTATTCCTCTGTGAAGGACCTTCCGCTCGTGCGTAACGGTCTGGGTATTGCGATCCTCTCCACGCCTAAGGGTGTGATGTCGGACGCAGCTGCCCGGGCTAACAACGTCGGCGGCGAGATCCTCGCGCACGTCTACTAAGGGAGCCGAGAATGTCACGTATCGGCAAACAACCTGTCGCTTTGGCTGGTGCCACCGTCACGATTGACGGCGACATCATCAAGGCAAAAGGCCCACAAGGCGAATTGTCCTTCAAGCTGCACGAGCAAGTCTCGGTCACGATTGAAGGCGGTGTCATTGTGGTTTCCCCTAAGAATGACTCGAAACTGGCTCGCTCTTTGTGGGGCATGTCGCGCTCGATGATCGCAAACATGGTTGAAGGCGTCACCAAGGGCTTTGAGCGTACGCTCGAGCTGGTCGGCGTCGGCTATCGTGCAGCGATGGCGGGCAAGGATCTTGAATTGTCGCTCGGCTATTCGCACCCAATCATCTACAAAGCACCAACCGGTGTGACGTTTGCGGTGCCTAAGCCAACCGAAATCAAAATCACCGGCAAAGACAAGCAAGAGCTGGGTCAAATTTGCTCGGAAATTCGCAAATATCGTCCGCCCGAGCCCTATAAGGGCAAAGGTGTCCGCTATGCTGGCGAAACCGTCCGTCGCAAGGAAGGCAAGAAGAAATAATGCCATCTTCATTAGCATTAAAGACCAAGCGCACGCTTCGCACGCGCTCCCGTCTTCGGGCTTTGGCCAACGGCCGTTTGCGGCTTTCGGTGCATCGCTCGTCAAAAAATATTTCCGCACAAATCATCGACGACTCCAAAGGGGTTACGCTGGTTTCGGCTTCGTCTTTGGAGGCAGCTTTGCGCGCTTCTGAAGGTCCAAAGCTGGACGATGCGATTGCCGTCGGTAAATTGCTGGCAGAGCGCGCCATTGAAAAGGGCGTGAAGCAAGTGGTTTTCGACCGTGGTGGTTATTTGTATCATGGGCGCGTTAAAGCGCTCGCCGACGCCGCGCGTGAAGCCGGCCTTGAGTTCTAAGGAGTAGATCTGATGGCTCGCAGGCCGGAACGTGAACAAAAGAACGAAGAGCGTGATAGCGAATTCGTAGACCGTCTCGTCGCGATTAACCGCGTCGCGAAGGTTGTGAAGGGTGGTAAGAACTTTGGTTTTGCCGCTCTGGTCGTCGTCGGTGACGAAAAGGGTCGTGCAGGGTTCGGCAAGGGCAAAGCCCGCGAAGTTCCTGAAGCAATCCGTAAGGCAACCGAAGAAGCAAAGCGCCGCATGCAGCGTATCCCGCTGCGCGAAGGCCGCACCTTGCATCACAATGCCGCTGGGCGTTGGGGTGCGGGTAAAGTGATCGTCCGCTCGGCCCCTCCAGGGACCGGCTTGATCGCGGGTGGTCCGATGCGGGCTGTGTTTGAAGTGTTGGGCATTAAGGACGTGGTTTCCAAGTCCTTGGGTTCGTCCAATCCTTACAACATGGTGCGCGCAACATTTGACGCTTTGGGCGAGCAAATCTCGCCCCGTCAGGTCGCCAACAAGCGCAACTTGAAGGTCGCTGACGTTCTGGTTCGTCGTAAAGACGGTGCCAGCGGCGTCGAAGGCTCGGAGGGCTAATCGTGGCTGTTGTTGTTGTTAAACAAACGGGTTCGCCCATTCGTCGTCGCTACGACCAGCGTGAAACACTGGTCGGGCTTGGCCTGAACAAATTGAATCGGGTTCGTGAACTTGAAGATACACCTGCTATCCGCGGGATGATCGCCAAGGTTTCGCATTTGGTTCAAGTCGTGGAGGAGCGCGCGTAAGCGTGCTTTAGGAACACCATGAAACTGAATGAATTGTCCGACAACGAAGGCGCAACCAAAGCCCGCATGCGGGTTGGTCGCGGTGTTGGTTCGGGTAAAGGCAAGACCTCCGGTCGCGGTGTCAAAGGTCAAAAGTCGCGTCGCGGCGTTTCGATCAATGGCTTCGAAGGCGGTCAAATGCCAATCCACATGCGCGTGCCAAAGCGTGGCTTTAACGCCCGCTGCACCAAGGACCATGCTTGGGTGAACTTGGGCCTTCTGGCCAAAGCCATCGCAGCTGGCCGTTTGGATGCTGGCAAGCCAATCGATGAAGCAGCTTTGGTCGCTTCTGGTTTGGTTCGTCGCGTTCGCGATGGCGTCCGGATCCTGAACAAGGGTGAGATCGGCGGTAAAGTTGAACTCATCGTGACTGGCGCTTCGGCGGCTGCAATCGCAGCAATTGAAGCCGCTGGTGGCAAAATCACCCTAACCGGCAAGGCCAAAGCTGAGAAGCAAGCAGCCTGAGCCCTTGAGGTCTGATGCGCAATCCCCGATATGGGGGTTGCGCACCTCTTTTTGGCGCGCCAGGCGGATATCCGCTTAGGCGCGCTTTTCAATTTTGGAAGGCACCACGTTCCATGGCTTCAGCAGCCGAGCAACTTGCCCGTAATTTGAACTTCGCATCCTTTGCGAAGGCCAAAGATCTGCACGCGCGGATCATTTTCACCGTGATCGCTTTGATCTGTTACCGCCTCGGGACATTCATCCCGATCCCGGGCATTGATATCGAAGCCTTTGCCCGCGCCTTTTCGCAAGCGCAGCAGGGCATTTTGGGCATGGCTAACATGTTCTCCGGTGGTGCGGTGGAACGTTTGGCGGTGTTTGCCCTCAACGTGATGCCTTATATTTCGGCCTCCATCATCATCCAATTGCTCTCGTCCTTCCCCGGGCGGTTAGAGCAATTGAAGAAGGAAGGTGAATCTGGTCGCGCCCAACTTAATCAATATACACGTTATTTGACGGTCGTTTTGGCGGTCGCCCAGTCCTTGACCATTGCTAATGGCTTGGCCAGCTCGCCCGGCGTTGTGATTGATCCAGGCCCCATGTTTATTGCGTCTACCGTCATCACCTTGACCGGCGGTACCATGCTATTGATGTGGATTGGTGAGCAGATTACCGCTCGCGGCATCGGCAATGGCGTATCCTTGATCATTTTTGCCGGGATCGTGGCTGAAGTACCAAAGTCAATCTTCCGCGCTTTGACCTTGGCGCAAGAAGGTTCGATCTCTGGTTTGGCCATCGTTGCGCTGGTGTTGATCCTGACCTTGGCAATCATCCTGATCGTGTTTGTCGAGCGCTCGCAGCGCCGCATTGTGGTGCAATATCCCAAGCGCCAAGTGGGCAATAAAATGACGATGGGGGAGCAATCCTTCCTGCCGCTCAAGATTAATACCGCGGGCGTTATTCCGCCGATCTTTGCTTCGTCGCTGCTTCTTTTACCAGCGACCATGGCGGGCTTCTTGGCTAGCGGTCAGTTGCCGGAAAATGCCCCCGATTGGCAAGTGGTCATGCAAGAGGGAATTCGCACAACAGCGGGCCTTTTGTCGCATGGTCAGCCCTTATTCATTGCGCTATTCGGCGTGCTGATCATGTTCTTCAGCTTCTTCTACACGTCGGTTGTGTTCAACACCGAGGAGACTGCCGACAATTTACGTAAGCAAGGCGGCTTCTTGCCCGGCATTCGTCCAGGCGCGAAAACGGCGGACTATCTGGATATGGTGATGAGCCGCTTGACGATGATCGGGGCAATTTACCTGGTTATTGTGTGTCTTGTCCCCGAGGCGATCAGCGCCAATTTGGGTATGCAATTTTATCTGGGTGGGACATCTTTGCTCATTGTCGTCTCGGTAACAATTGATACGGTGGCGCAAATCCAGTCTCATATGCTGGCGCACCAGTATGAGGGCATGATCAAGAAGTCGAAGCTAAAGGGGCGGGGACGCTAAGTCCTAAAGTCCAAGCGCGGCTCTAAAGGGGGAAACTAGGATGATGAATTTGATCATGTTCGGCCCCCCCGGGGCAGGCAAGGGCACGCAGGCCAAGCGCTTGGTCGAGGGGCGGGGCTTTGTCCAGCTTTCAACCGGTGACATGTTGCGCGCTGCCCGTGCGTCGGGTTCCGATCTTGGCCAGCGGGTTGCGGCCGTGATGGATTCGGGGTCCTTGGTTTCAGATGAAATCGTCATTGAACTGATTGATGACCAGATCACCCGCAATCCGGGTGTGGCCGGCTTTATCTATGACGGTTTCCCCCGCACCACGGCCCAAGCGATCGCATTGGATGGTCTTTTGGCGTCCCGCGGTCAACGCATTGATTTGGTTATCCGCTTGGTGGTCGACGATCAGGAGCTTTTGGCCCGCATCACCAAGCGCTTTGAAGACCAAGGCCGGTCGGACGATAATCCAGAGACTTTTGTGAAGCGTTTGGCAGCCTATAATACCCAAACCGCACCGCTCCTGCCGTTTTATGGCGACCGGGGTTTGCTGCGGGAAGTCGATGGCATGGCCAGCATGGATGCAGTTGCTGCGGCAATTGATAAGGCCTTGGCAGGCTAATCACCTCTAGGTGCCCGCGAAATATGCCATAGACAATGGTAATGTTTTCAGCGCCAAGCGTTGACTTACGTGCGGCATCGCATTAACAAGCGCACTTCCGTTAAAGGACGCATGCCAGCCGACCGGGACTACCGGATGGTTGGTTATGCGTTGTTTTGCGCATCTCATGGTTTGTTCCTTAAAAAACAGGCCTTAAAACAACAGATTGACCGCACGGCGCAGATCCTCCGCAAGGGGGTGGGGCTGTGAATGGAGAGACAAAGTGGCCCGGATAGCTGGCGTCAACATACCGACGAACAAGCGCGTTTTGATCGCGCTGCAATATATTCATGGCGTTGGCCCTGCCAAAGCCAAAGAGATCTGTGAAAAAGTGGGAATCACGGCTGAGCGTCGCGTGAACCAATTGACGGACGCTGAAGTCCTCCAGATCCGCGAAACCATTGACCGTGAATATGTTGTCGAAGGCGACCTGCGTCGCGAAGTGTCGATGAACGTGAAGCGCTTGATGGACCTTGGTTGCTACCGTGGCCTCCGTCACCGTCGTGGCTTGCCCGTTCGTGGCCAACGTACCCACACCAACGCCCGCACCCGCAAGGGCCCTGCTAAGCCGATCGCCGGCAAGAAGCAGGTTAAGCGCTAATTTATTTTTCCCCAACGGGCGTGAGCCCGCTGGCTTTCGTCTGGAACCGACACAATGGCAAAAGATACCACCCGCGTCCGTCGTAAAGAGCGCAAGAACATCGCAAACGCGGTGGCTCATGTGAACTCTAGCTTTAACAACACGATGATCACCATCGCAGACCCTCAGGGTAATGCGATTTCGTGGTCGTCCTCTGGCATGATGGGCTTTAAAGGCTCACGCAAGTCCACGCCTTATGCGGCTCAGGTCGCAGCTGAAGATGCAGGCCGCAAAGCGGCTGAGCACGGTGTGCGTAACCTCGAAGTCAATGTGTCCGGCCCAGGTTCTGGTCGCGAGAGCGCGCTGCGCGCCTTGCAGTCGGTTGGTTTCATCATCAGCTCGATCCGCGATGTGACCCCGATTCCGCACAACGGCTGCCGTCCACCGAAGCGCCGCCGCGTCTAATCGCGCGGTTCAAGCGGGCCCACGCGGCCCGCTTTCGGTTGACTATTGACTTGGCGAACCAAGTTTCGCCCCCGACTATATAGAGGATTACATGGTGCTCGAAAAAAATTGGAAGCTGTTGATCCGCCCAGATAAGACGGTCATTGAACATGGTTTTGATCCAGCGCGGAAAGCCAAGCTGATCGCAGAGCCATTAGAGCGTGGTTTCGGGATGACTTTGGGCAATGCGCTGCGTCGCGTGCTTTTGTCTTCGCTGCGCGGTTCGGCCATCACCTCGGTGCAGATTGATGGCGTCGTCCATGAGTTCTCCTCGATCGCCGGTGTACGTGAAGACGTGACCGACATCGTGTTGAACATCAAAGGCGTGGCGTTGGTCATGCACGCAGACGGCCCAAAGCGCATGACGTTGCGCGCGCAAGGCCCAGGTGAAGTCACCGCTGGCGAAATCCAAGCCGGTAGCGACATCGAAATCTTGAACCCAGAGCAAGTTCTGTGCACGCTGGACGATGGTGCTGAAATCCGCATGGAATTCACCGTTGAAAACGGCAAGGGCTATGTGACGGCCGATGCAAACCGTCCAGAAGATGCGCCAATCGGCCTGATCGCGGTTGACGCGCTCTACAGCCCGGTGAAGCGCGTTGCCTATAAGGTGGAAAACACCCGCGAAGGCCAAGTGCTCGACTATGATCGTTTGGTCATGGAAGTTGAAACCAATGGTGCCATGACGCCAGAAGATGCGATTGCTTATGCTGCGCGCATCATTCAGGACCAATTGGACGTCTTCATCAACTTCGAAGAAGCCAAGACCAAGAAAGTCGAAGAAACCCGCCCAGAATTGCCATTCAACCCAGCTTTGTTGAAGCGTGTGGAAGAATTGGAATTGTCGGTGCGTTCGGCAAACTGCTTGAAGAACGACAACATCATCTATATCGGCGACCTGATCCAGAAGACCGAAGCAGAAATGTTGCGCACGCCAAACTTCGGCCGCAAGTCCTTGAACGAAATCAAGGAAGTCCTCGCGCAAATGGGTCTCCATTTGGGTATGGAAGCGCCAAACTGGCCCCCTGAAAACATCGACGAACTCGCCAAGAAGTTCGAAGACCAAATGTAATCAAGACGCAACGTCGCGAGACGTCGCCAGATGGAGAAATAGAAATGCGCCACGGTCACGGACACCGGAAACTGAACCGGACACATGAACACCGCACCGCCATGTTCGCCAACATGGCTGCCAGCTTGGTGAAGCACGAGCAAATCGTGACCACCTTGCCAAAGGCAAAGGAATTGCGCCCTGTATTGGAGCGTTTGGTCACTTTGGCTAAAAAGGGTGACTTGGCTTCGCGTCGTTTGGTTGCTTCGCGCATGCGCGACGAGACCCAAACTAAGAAGCTGTTTGACGTCATCGGCCCACGCTATGCCGGTCGCGCAGGTGGTTATTTGCGCATCATGAAGGCGGGCTTCCGCCATGGTGACAATGCCGCCGTCGCCGTGATTGAGTTTGTTGACCGCGACGTCAGCGCCAAGGGCAAAGACTCTGGCCCTGTTGCTGGCGACGAATAAGCTCTAGCTTTCTTGCTGAATTAAAAAGCCGCCCTGTTTGGGGCGGCTTTTTTGTTTTTGGATAGTGGCGCGGTGCATTGGCTGTGGCCACCAAAATCCATCTATTGCAAGACTCGCTCGACGGATTTAACTAATCGAGTTACCTTTGGTACGGAGGTGGCGATATGTCCACGAAAAGTCAGCATGTGGTGCCGGGCAAAGATGGATGGCGCGTCATTCGATCTGGATCGACGCGGGCATCGAGCACGCATTCAACCCAAGACGAAGCGATAAAAGTCGCTAGGGCAAAGGCCAAGTCCTTTAGGTCCGAATTGTATATTCATGGCAAGGATGGGCGCATTCGAGAGCGGAATTCCTACGGTAATGATCCAGTTCCGCCTAAAGGCTAACCATGGCGGCAACTTTTGAAACATCCGTTTGCATTAATTGTGCGTTTGATCAAGAATTCTCTCCTCTCCTTCACGCCATCGCGTTCTGCGTTGTAGATCTTGGCTTCTATCCCCGTCTTGCCCCCGAGACCGCAGATCATTCAACGCCGAGGCTGGAACGAATAACCACGCTTATCAACAGCTCTAAGTTCGGTATTCATGATCTAAGCAAATGCAAAACTAGTGATCCTGAGGCGTATTTCAGAATGAACATGCCGTTCGAACTCGGCATGGATTTTGGTGCGCGTCGGTTTGGCGATGGCCCCCTGAAAACAAAGGCAATCCTCGTTCTCGAACATACGGCATATGATACAAAGAAGGCCTTGTCTGACATTGCGGGTTGGGACGTCTTAGCCCATGACGGCAATTATGATACGACCATAAGGCAGGTTCGAAATTGGATGGTGCATGCCGCCCGTGCCACTCCAAAAGGCCCCGCTCGAATAATTGCGGATTATGCATCTTTTCAGCAATGGTATTATGAGCGAGAGCTTCAACGAGGCTCTTCAGAGGAAGACATCAGATCCTATCCAACTATTGAATTCATCAGTGCGATGGAGGAGTGGGTGGCCTTGGGAAGACCCGCTTAGTGGGGGCTTGGGAATAGGATATTCATATAAGCGCATGACACTATCCTTTCGGCGTATTGCCACCCTATAATCCCGCTATGCCGCGCCTTATCCTGTTCAACAAACCCTATGACGTCTTGTGCCAGTTTTCGGGTGGGGAGGGGCGGCAGACTTTGGCGGATTTTATGGACGTGCCGCGCGTCTATCCCGCCGGCCGCCTCGACCGCGATAGTGAGGGCCTCTTACTTTTGACCGATGATGGCAAGCTGCAGGCACGGATAGCTGATCCGGCGTTCAAACTGCCCAAGACCTATTATGTGCAGGTCGAGGGCATCCCGTCAGACGAAGCTTTGGCAAGCCTTACCAAAGGGGTGATGTTGAATGATGGGCTAACCCGGCCTGCAGACGTTGCGCGCCTTGAGGATCCAGGTCTATGGCCGCGCAATCCACCCATCCGCGTCCGCAAAAGCATTCCTGACAGCTGGATCCGTCTTACCATCCGCGAAGGGCGTAATCGGCAGGTGCGCCGTATGACGGCGGCGATTGGCCATCCCACCCTGCGTCTGGTGCGCGTGAAAATTGGCGCGTGGTCCTTGGGCGATCTTGCACCGGGGCAATGGCGCGATTTGCCGATGTAACATCTGCGTGGCCCTTGCCTTGTCTGACTGATTTGTCACAATTGAGCCACTTGCGGTTCATAGTAAGGGTGCCTTCATAACAGCCATGAGCAAACAGACATCCAATGGAGGCCGGGTCGGCATGTTGAAATTAATCGCCGCTTCAGCTTTGGGCGCTGGCTTGGCTACGGGCGTGCCCTTGATCGCCCAAGTCGCGGGAAGCCAAAGCCCAGCCCCTGCTGCCGCCCAACCCATCGCCAGTGCACCCGCACAGCCGCGCATCGTCCCTGCGACGCGGGCCGATGCCATTGCCTCTTACGCACCGATTGTGCGGCGCTCTTCTTCAGCGGTCGTCAATGTCTATGCGCGCTCCATTCAAAGGGGCCGTGTAGCCATTGACTTCTTTGGTGGCGCTTTCCGCATGCCAGACCGGGCGAGCCAGAGCCAGGGTTCGGGCGTTGTCGTGCGTGATGATGGCATCATCGTCACCAATAATCACGTGGTCGAAGGGGCAACAGAATTGGTTGTCGTATTGGGCGATCGGCGCGAGTTTCCGGCCCAAATTGTCCTCACAGATCCCCGGACCGACCTTGCAGTGCTGCGCATCGATACCAAAGGCGAACGACTGACGGCGCTGCGCTTTGCCGATACCAGCAATGCCCAAGTAGGCGATCAGGTCTTGGCCATTGGTAATCCATTTGGCGTTGGCCAGACGGTGACAGGCGGCATCATCTCAGCCCTTGCGCGCACAGATGTGGGCATTACCGACTATAGTTTCTTCATCCAGACCGATGCCTCGATCAATCCGGGAAATTCGGGCGGTGCCCTGGTGGATATGAATGGCGATTTGGTTGGCGTGAACACCGCGATTTTTTCCCGCTCGGGCACGTCAGCGGGTGTGGGCTTTGCCATTCCTGCCGAGATGGTCAAGCGCGTTGTGGATGGTGCTGTGACAGATGGTAAGGTCATTCGCGCGTGGACGGGCATTAAGGGGCAGAATGTCGACGCTGAAGTGGCCAGATCGCTGGGGCTAAGCCGCCCGGGTGGCATTTTGGTGACCGACGTTTATCCAGGCTCTGCCGGGGCTGAGGCGGGCCTACGCCGTGGCGATGTGATTACAGCCTTTGCGGGCACCCAAGTGGCCGATGATTCCGGCCTTAAATATCAAGCTGCGACCCGCAAACCCGGCGAGATGGTGGAGTTTACCTTCCAACGTCAAGGCCAAGTTCGTACCAGCCGTGGCAGGCTGTCTGCGCCTCCGGGCGAAGCCCAAACCCCGCGCCTTCTTTCAGGGCGGCATAGCTTTGATGGTGTGAGCGTGGCAACCCTGACGCCGGCCTTGGCCGAAGAACAAGGGATTGACCCCTTTACCAAGGGCGCGATTGTCACCTCGGTTGATGGGGCGAGGGAAGGGGCGCGGGCTGGTCTTCGCCCCGGCGATCTCATCCTGCAAATCAATGAGGATCCGATCCAATCGACGCAAGACCTCGCAAACCGCCTCCGTGGAGGGCAGCAGGGCAGGGTCACGATCCAGCGCGGCGATAAGCAAATCACGGCGGTTCTGTTCTTGTGAGTGATTTGTTTGCGGCCTCGGGACTGGAAGCAGGCTTAAACCGGCCCCTGGCCGATGTGCTGCGCCCGACAAGCCTTGCCGACATTGTCGGCCAAGATCATTTGTTGGCCCCAGATGGCGCGATTGGCCGTATGGTGGCGCAAAAGCGGCTGTCCAGCATGATCCTGTGGGGGCCACCCGGTGTCGGCAAAACCAGCCTTGCGCGGCTATTGGCTGATGCCTCAGACCTTGCCTTCACCTCGATCTCAGCGGTCTTTTCAGGCGTTGCGGATTTGCGAAAAGCCTTTGAGGCTGCCGCCCAATTACGTGCCACCGGGCGTGGCACTTTGCTATTTGTCGACGAGATCCACCGCTTTAACCGCGCCCAGCAAGATGGCTTTCTGCCCTATGTGGAGGCTGGCACCGTGACCTTGGTCGGGGCTACGACCGAAAACCCCAGCTTTGAGATCAATGGCGCGCTTTTGTCTCGCGCCCGGGTCTTTGTGCTCAAGCGGTTGGAAGATGCAGGTCTTGAAACATTGCTGGCCCGCGCAGAGGCCCATTATGGCCGTCCGGCCCCGTTGGACGCTCAAGCGAGACAGACGCTGATGGACTTTGCCGACGGCGATGGCCGTCATTTTTTGACCCTATTGGAAGAAGTGTTCCAAGCAGCCTTTGACCAGCCCTTTGATCGCGCAGGTCTCAGCCAATTTTTACAGCGCCGCGCCCCGGCCTATGACAAGAATAAGGACGAGCATTATAATCTGATCTCGGCCTTGCATAAGTCGGTCCGCGCCAGTGATCCCGATGCGGCGCTTTATTGGTTGGCGCGTATGCTGCATGGGGGCGAGAACCCGCTCTTCATCGCCCGCCGCTTGGTGCGCATGGCCAGTGAAGATATTGGCCTTGCCGATCCCACCGCCTTGCGAGTCACTATTGCTGCCCGTGACGCGTTTGAGTTTTTGGGCTCGCCCGAGGGGGAGTTGGCGCTGGCCCAAGCCACCTTGCATCTGGCATGTGCGCCTAAATCCAATGCTGCCTATGTCGCCTTCAAGAAGGCGCAAGCCTTGGCAGCTCAAACAGGCTCTGAACCCCCACCAGCCCGCTTTTTGAATGCCCCCACGTCGCTGATGAAGGAACAGGGTTATGGGGCGGGCTATGTCTATGATCCAGATGCGCCAGGCGGCGTGTCAGGCCTATCTGGCTTCCCAGACCGCATGGGCCCGCAAGACCTTTACCAGCCGACTGACAATGGCGCAGAGGCGCGCATTGTCGAGAAGCTTGAGGGCTGGCGCGCGCTGCGCCTACAAACCCTCATCAGCCCAAAAGACGGATGAATAGTCAAAGGGTGGTGGGATTATATGGGCAGGAAGGTCGCTAACCCCTTCCAGCGCTAACAGCCGCAACTGCTCAATTTGCCGGGGCGACCTTTTGGCCTCGGCCGGAAATGTGCAGCCAGAGGGCACCAGCCGATGCCATGGCACCATTTCCCGCTCTGCTTCACTCAATTGCGACACCATATAGGCGACATGGCGCGCAGGTATATTCATCGCAACCGCCATTTGGTCGAGCTTGACAATCTTACCACGTGGAATGGCCGATAGCTGCTCTAACAGGGCACGCTTCATGGCTTGAAAGGCGGGGGAGGGCTTGGGCAAAGGAAGGGCTCTGGGTGGCTTATTGAAAGCGCCAATACCATCGTCGGAAGGCGGCTAGGTCAAGGGAAGTGATCGTAGGTCTGTGGCTTGCCCAAGATAGCTTGGAACGGCTTCAGGCCAAGCTTTGCTAGCCGTAAAGTCGATCAACAATTCGTCTTGCGCATAAACTGCCAGATCGGCCGCCTCCCTCGCTTTTGGAAAGAGGGGCTTTGGCGAGAAGCAACCCCCATCACCTGCACTTGCGAACTTCCCCCACGGGCGCAATTGTCCTAACTGGACAGCATGACTGAGCAAAATCCCTCCCCCGAACAGTTGATCCATGGCCTTACCACTTTGTTGGATGTTGAGACGCTCGACACCGACCTGTATCGCGGCGCGCGCAAGGATGGCGGCCGGGGTCGTGTGTTTGGCGGCCAAGTCATTGCCCAAGCTTTGATGGCGGCATGTAAATCGACCGATACCGACCGCTTGCCCCACTCGTTGCATGCCTATTTCATGCGGCCGGGGAATGAGGATTTCCCTGTGGTTTACCGCGTTGTGCGTGATTATGATGGTGGCAGTTTCTCGACCCGCCGTGTGATTGCCCAACAGCAGGGCGTGCCGATCTTGAATATGGCGGCGTCTTTCCACAAGCTGGAGCCCGGTCTCAGCCACCAAGACACAATGCCCGACATGCCAGACCCGGATTCTTTACCGTCTGAAATGGAATGGCGGCAGAAATCGATTGATCTGGTGCCCGAGAAATTCCGCCCCTTCTTCATGACGCCACGTCCGATTGAGTTTCGCTCGCTCGACCCCGCCGCTTGGCTTAAGGCGGAAAAACTGCCGCCAGTTCAAAACTCCTGGTTCCGGGCTGTGGCCCCTATGGGCGATGATCCGCAGATACACCGGGCGGTACTGGCCTATGCGACCGACATGCAGCTTCTGGGCACCTGCGCCCGCCCACACGGGCTTAGCTGGATGCGGGGCGAGTTGATGACGGCAAGCCTTGATCATGCCGTTTGGATTCACGATGATTTCCGTGCCGATGACTGGCTGCTTTACTGCACCGACAGCCCATGGGCTGGGCGCGGGCGTGGCATGAACCGCGGCAAAATCTTCACCCGCGATGGGCGCTTAGTAGCCAGTGTCGCGCAAGAAGGCTTGATCCGGGTGATGAAAGCCAAAAGTGGCGCGTGACGCGACGACCCAAGCTCGGCTAAACATAGGGCATCATGCGTCCTGAAAGCCTGTTTGCCCTCTTTGCTCCTTTAACGACCCTACCAGGCGTAGGGCCGAAGATTGCGCCTTTGGCGGCCAAAGCGGCGGGGGGTGAGTTGGTCCGTGATCTGGCGTTTCATCTGCCGACGGGGCTGGTCGACCGGCGCTATCGGCCAAAGATACACGAAGCTGAATTAGGGCGGCTATGCACGTTAGAAGTGATGGTAGAGCGCCATCAACCCGGTGGCATGGGCCGGCCCTATAAAGTCCAAGTGTCGGACGATACAGGCTTTTTGTCGCTCCTCTTTTTCAAGCCCAATGCGCGCTATTTGGCAGAGCGCTTGCCCGAAGGGGCGATGCGTGTGGTGTCGGGCGAAGTCAGCGAGCGCTATGGCGAGCGGCAGATGATCCATCCCTCGCGTATTCTCAATCTGGATGATCCCGATTTGAGCGTGGTGTTTGAGCCCGTTTATCGCAGCGTTGCCGGCCTCTCTCATCGCACCTTAGCACGCATTTGTGCCGCTGCGGCCCAAAAGGCCGAGGGCCTTGCCGAATGGGCCGATCCAGCGCTGGTGGCGCGCGAAGGCTGGCAAAGCTTTGGCGCGGCCCTGATGCGCGCCCATGCCCCCGATGGCGAGGATGAAATCCTGCCTAGCACACCGGCACGCCGCAGACTGGCCTATGACGAACTATTTGCCCGCCAGATTGCCCTCCAGCTATCGGGGGCAGCCAGACGACGGACACCGGGCCGCGCCATTCTTGGTACAGGAGCCTATACAGACGCGCTTGTAGCTGCCTTGCCCTATCAGCCGACAAGCGCACAGAGCCGCGCCTTTGCTGAGATCGGGGCCGATATGGCCGCAGCAACACCGATGTTGCGCTTGCTGCAAGG
>NZ_JADCBK010000013.1 GCF_020253525.1 Aquidulcibacter sp. | reverse complement strand
GTGCGGGCGATCCTGGATAGGTGTTGGGGCCATCGCCGGCTGCCGCAACAAGGTCGAGATAACGCTGCACTGGCGCAGGCGGGCTTTCGGCTGCCCATAGGCGGCCAATGCCATCTTGCCACTCCGGGCTGCGGGCTGCTTCTTCGCTGGACAAGTCATAGGTGCCAATGCCTGCAAAGACATCGAGCACCCGAAATGGCGCTTCTTTCAGCCGCAAATGATCGAGGCTGAGGACGAGGGCTAAATGTTTCCAGACATCGGCAAAATTGCCCGCATGAAAGGCGTGACGATAATTCATGCAGCTCTGCCGCCTTGATCTGACCGATTGGCCATGGCCTCTTCAAACCGATCAGGCCGCTTGGTCCGAATGTGTAAGCCCCAAGCCAAAATGCCAAGACCAATGGGCAGACCCAACAAATAATCGAGATATTGGAACAACGTCCGTGCCTTGTCAGACCGTCCAGTCTCCCAGACCACCAAAGCCTTTGGCGCGACGGCTTCCTTTTTCAGATAGACACGGCTACCCCGCACGGCGACTTGGACCTTGTTTTCATCTTCGATGAGATAAACACCGACAAGGCGGCTCTGAAGGCCAGCGCGATAGGGAACAATGGCGACACGCTGGGCCTCAGTCTGCCGCTTACCCATCCAGTGGGTCAGATCAACGGCTGTTGGCCAAGCCGACATCAGGCTGATAGCCAGCCCAATAATCACCACCAATGTACCAAGCTCGCGCGGATTATCGGGCACGATGAATTTCCGCCTCAGGATGGGCGGTACAAAACTCATATTTTTGGGCTGGTGATAATTGGGCATGTCTCGATCTATCCCAGACTGTGGTCCACGGCTACAGCGCGACGCCAGCGCCGCGCAGGGCAGTCGCGGCGATCCAGCCCCCGCCTAAGACGCGGTCGCCATCATCATTGGGGTCATAGAATACGCAAGCCTGGCCAGGGGCGACGCCCTCTTCAGGATTGTCGAGCACAACAGACCAGCCTGCCCCAATATGCAACGTCCCCGGCACTGGCGGGCGGGTCGAGCGGACACGCGCCAAAACGCGCCGCCCGTTCAGCGCATCTTCGCCTGCCACCTGCTCCCCAATCCAATTCACATCTGTCAGCGTGATGTGGGTGACGGCCAAGCACTCTTTGGGTCCAACGATCACCTGCTTGGCGGCAGCATCTAATTTGACCACAAACAAAGGCTCGCCCGTGGCGATGCCAAGGCCGCGTCTTTGACCGACGGTAAAGTGGATCACGCCCTCATGTGTGCCCAACACGCGTCCATCGACATGCAATATCTCGCCCGGCTCAGCCGCGCCGGGACGTAGCTTCGCCACAACATCGGCATATTTGCCATTAGGCACAAAACAAATGTCTTGGCTGTCTGGCTTGATCGCGACGGGAAGGTCCAAAGCGGCCGCAATTTCGCGGACGGCAGACTTGGGAAGGCTTGCCAGCGGAAAGCGCAAGAAATTGAGTTGGGCACGCGTTGTTGCGAAGAGAAAATAGGATTGATCGCGCGCGGCATCCGCAGCCCGGCGCATTTCGGCCCCTTCTGGCCCATCCACGCGGCCCACATAATGGCCCGTGACCAAGCAATCTGCGCCCAGATCACGGGCTGTCTCCAACAAATCCTTGAACTTGACGCTTTGGTTGCAGCGAACACAGGGAATGGGTGTGAAGCCTGAAAGATAGGTGTCGGCAAAATTGTCGATTACCGCTTCTTTAAAACGGCTCTCATAGTCGAGCACATAATGGGCGATGCCAATTTTATCGGCGACACGGCGGGCATCATGAATGTCTTGCCCGGCACAGCACGCGCCTTGCTTTTTTAAGGCAGCCCCATGGTCATAGAGCTGCAACGTAATGCCAATGGTTTCATAGCCTGCCGCTTGCACCAAGGCAGCAACAACCGAGGAGTCGACTCCACCAGACATGGCAACCACCACTCGGGTCGCCGCGCGCGGCTTGTCAAAGCCCAAATCAATGTCGGGAATGGTCAAAAGGCCCGCGTCGGCGCGAGCCACAAGTGTATCAAGCGACATGCTCTCTCCTTCCCCACAGGTTCAAGGCCTGTAGCGATCGGCGCGCTTTAGCAGCTTATCGCAGATATTGCAGCAGGTTCAGGTCCTTCAACTGCCCAAAGATCGCAGCCGACGCCTGATATTGGGTTTGGGCAGCAGACAGACGCGCGGCCACTTCGGCCAAATCGACATTTTCTTGATCGCCAATTGTCGCCAATAAGGTATCGCGCTTCGCATTATTGGTCGACACCGCCATCTCGATCTGCTTGGCCGTACTTCCCGCTTCGGCAGATTTGTCGATCAAAGTTGTCTGGACTGCTGCGATTTGCGGGATCAGGCCTTGGACATAAGCCTGCTGGGCGGTGGTGAGCTTGCCTGTCAGGGGCCCGTTCGCATTTTCCCAGACGCGGATGGAGCGCAAGAAGTCAACAAAGGGCCGGAATAAATCCTCGGCATTGCGGCTGAGTTCGATAGAGCGATTATCCTCAATCATCACCGTGCGATTGCGGCCCGTATCGACCCAATTGGCATCGGTATTGGCTTGAGCGGCCAAGGTGTCGAGGCTTGCAGGCACAAATGGTTCGCCATAGCCCCATTCGCCGCCAAAGATCGCTTCGCCATTATATTGCGCATTGGCGGCAGTATCGATCACACTCAGGGCTTGTTCGAGGGCGGCCTTTAAGCCAGCACCATTTTGGTTTGCAGCGGCATTGGCCAAGGCATCGCGGGCTTGCTGGACCGCTGCCTGCGCGCTCTCTAGGGCAGAAGCTTCCACTTCCGCGCGCGCTTCAAGTGCTTTTAGGGTCTCTGCCCGACGATCTAATCGTTCAGCATAGGTTTTGGCAGACAGTAGACGTCCGGCCTCAATGCCAAACCCCTGCAAGTCACTCGCGACCTTTTGGGTTGAGGCCTGCTCTTGCGCCTTGGCCATATTGGCTTGGCCCATGGCAATGCCAGCAGCACTTCCGAAGAACTGATTAAAGGTTGCGACGCGATTCATGAGTGAAGCTCCACCTGTGTCTCTTCAGTTGTTTCTGGCCTTAAACAGCCTGCAGCAAGGTTTGATACATTTCGTCGACCGCCCGGATCATGCGCGCCGCGGCGGAATAGGCTTGTTGGAAACTGGTCAGCTTGACCAATTCTTCGTCAAGATTGACGCCTTCAAGACTGGCGCGTCGGGCATCAGCCTCGGCCTTAAAGCCATCGGCGGTTTGCTTGTCGGTCGCCGCTTCAGCGGCCAGTCGCCCGACATCTCCACCAAGGGCTGAGACGAAGTCGAGCATTTTCATGGTGCGGGTAACCCCGCCCGGCCCATCGCTAAAGGCTAAGGGTGTGCGCGAAGCATCAAACAACGCCTGCGCGCCGCGGCTATCAGCCAGACCAACGGCGACAGCCCCGACCGCGACACTCGACAAATCCGGCCGGGCTAGGCCCATTTTTGCAGGATCTGAAACAATGGCTGGATTGACCTCAATGCCCAAAGCGCGCGCTTCGCGGGTTTTTGATGCAACCCCAAAGATCGCCGCAAAGCCGTGGCTGGTGCCGCCGCGTGGCCCAATGTCTTGGGTGATTTCAAGACGCAAATTGCCTTGGCCGGTGCCGGGGGTCCATTTCATCACACCCTGGGGATCCAGCGAGAAACCGCCGTAAAGGCCAACCCCTGTCGTGGGATCATTGAGCGCATTCATAATGTCGCCAATCGTCCCCGCAGGAATGGTGACATTTTTCGTTGTGGCGATCCCACCCATGGGCCCAACCACTTGCAAGGTCATCACGCTGCCAGCCGTAAAGCCGTGGGTGTCTGTTGCACGCAGGCCCGTGGCATAGTTCAAAGGTGTGCCCGACTGGACCAGATCATTCAGGCCAAAGAAATGGGCAAAGGCACGGTTGCCGCGCTGGCTTCCCCCCGTTGCAGGCTCGTCAAATACAAAGCCATTGGGCGTGGCGGTCGCGGGTACAGGTGCGGCCGATTGCAATTGCAGCCTGCCATTGGTGAAGCTTGCCGTCCCATTGGCACCCAGTGCGGCGTTCAATGCGGTGACAAATGATCCAATCGTCGAACCCGTCGTGCCCGATGCCGCCCCATCGACCGTGATCGCACCGGTCGTGAAGTTGATGTCGATCTTGCTCACCAGCAAACCGGCGGCATTGACCACACCAATGCTGGTCTGGCCCGTAAAGTTCAAACTATCGGAAGCCAGAAGGCCAGTATCACTGCCGCGCGCCAGCGCCAGCGGCGGTAAGGTCGCATTTTGGCTGTGGGCGGCGTTTAACGCATCTGCAATGCCACCGGCCAATTCACCAAGGCCATACGCAATCTTGGCCAAATCCTGATCGCGGACATCGAGGAGGCCACGCAGCGAGCCGCTTTGGATGCTGGGCTCAAATTCGCGCTCGGTTGGGTCGGTCCCAAACGTGATGGTGATGCGATCAAACGAGGTCGCGCCAACGCCAGAGGCTTTGAAGTTCAAAGTCGCGGGATTGAAGCCAGCCAATAAGACGCCATTGCTGGTGCGCACTTCGGTAGAGCCATCAGGACGCGTTGCCACTTTAATGTCGATATATTGCGACAATTCTTGGATCATATCGGCTTGGCGCTGCTGCGCACCGGTGGAATCGCCTGCGGCATTGGCGCGCAAAATATCGGAATTGGCGGCCGAAATGTCCTTTAACAGCGTGTTGACCCGCTGAACCTGGTCGGCAATGCGCTGGTCGGCATCGGCGCGCGCAGTCTCAATGGTTTGGCCAATTGTATTGATCTGCGCCAAGAAGCCCTGCAATTCGGCAATGGCACCGCGTCGGGCCGAAATGGAACCCGGATTTAGGACACCCGTCTCAAACGCACCTAAGGCACGGTTCAAGGCTGCGAAAATGGAAGATTCACTGGTCGGGTCGCCAAAGGCAGCTTGCACATTATCCAAATAGCCCGACCGACCTGCCGCACTCCCGGCTGAGCTGGAAGCCGCCAAGGATGCGGCTGCCAAGAAACGGTCCGCAGCCCGGGTCACCAACCCAATATCGACACCCTGCCCCTGACCGCCGATTTCGCGGGCATTCTGGTTGTGCTCGAGGCGAACATAGCCTGGCGTATTCACATTGGAGACGTTTTGCGTCACCGTGCGAATAGCGTTTTGGCTCGCGAACAGGCCACTGGTGGCGATGTTCATGATCGAATTCAGCGACATTCAATTCAGCCTTTGTTTCTGCCTCATTCCTCCCAGCACCCGGTCATTTTTGCCGACCTGCTGAGCGGTTTTTGCCCGATTACTCGCCCCGCCCGGAAGGATCGCCCCGTCAGAAAGAATGTAAAATCATGACATTTCAATGACTTACATATTTTCTGTCGCAGGACCCGCTCGCACGAAAGCCAATGCTCTTCACACGACTTGCAACCAACGCGCCACAGCTGACCACGAGGCTTTCGTCCCGCGCCCAAAATCGCCAAATCAGGCTTTCTCGGCTGGATTTCGAGGGTTTGAGCCCATGCGGGCAGGATTGGCCATCTACTGGGCAATCTATGCCGCTACCCGGCTAATTTGGCCCCAATTCATCAGTATTAACCGCGAGTAAATTTGTTTAAAAACAGAATATTACGTCGAATTGAAAGTGGCACAGCCCTTGCTACCCCTTTTGCTCGCAGTCGCAAACCGTGTGCGGCGCGCTGGGAAATTTGGGCCAAGGGGTTGGATGAATGGACGTAACAGGTCGCATGATAGATAGCATCGCGGAGGCACCGCAGTCGCGGCGCGCGAAGGCGTCTGCGGCTCCTGCGTCCGATGAAGGGCAAGCCACTGGCTTGAGCTTTGCGGAAACCTTGATTGGGCTTGTCCAACCGCCCAGCGTTCAAGAACCTTCAAAAACCAGTTCTGAACCCAGCCCGGCGCAAGACAAGATAGTTGTGCCCGCAGAAGCACCTCAGACCAGCACGCCAGAATCTCAAGACGCACAATCGGCTCTTGCCTTTGTGGCGACAAATCCTGCCGCTGCTTCCGCGCCTGTGACGTCAGCGGTGGCTACA
Source organism: Aquidulcibacter sp. (assembly GCF_020253525.1). GTDB lineage: Bacteria > Pseudomonadota > Alphaproteobacteria > Caulobacterales > Aquidulcibacteraceae > Aquidulcibacter. The sequence goes on along the minus strand of NZ_JADCBK010000013.1, from coordinate 16,328 downwards.
AATCCGCAAAGTAATAGCCCGCAGCCTGTGGCCCCGGTCCTTAACCTTGCAGGCGAGGCACCTGCTGCCCCCACTCTCGAGGCGAGCGTGGCAAAGGTTTCGATGGCGCAAGGGGGCGACGATTTGGTTGAGGGCAGTGTCACCCCCAAAACAGCCCCGTCTCCTATCTTAATGGCCGAAGCTACAGACATCGCCCTTAAACCAGTTTTGGAGCCAGCGGCGACACCACAGGCCGTCGCGGTCAAAGCACAAGCGGCTGCTTCACAAGGACTTTTGGCTGGCCTTGCTGCCCTAGGCCAGACCATACAACCAGCTGGCGATGACGTCGCTGTGGCGCAAGTCCTCACAAATGCCGCAGCACCCACGGCGGCACCGTTCGCCCCAGCACTTCCATCCCAATCCGATGCGGCAGCCGCCCAAACCCCTGCCCAAACCCTCAATTTGGCGCTCGCAAGCAATTCTCAGGGGCCTAGCGCCATACGTGCGCAGGAAGCACAAGCCGGGGAAGGACGCGGCTTTAAAGCCACTGGGTCTGGCTTTTCATGGACCCAGGGCAATGGGCTCCTCGCACCTGGGGATGCAGGCTTGCAAAGTGCGCCTACACCTTCGCCAGCAAGCCCACTAGGCCAACAAATTGCCGCGGCACCACCCACTGGCATCGTCCCTAACCTCGCTAAAGCAGCTGCGAAAACAGAAGAAGCCAAGGTTACAGCCACCGATACCTCTGGCCTTTTGAGCGGGTCGAGCACGGCAGGCGATGCGGCAAGCACCCAAACCGCTGGCCCCGATGGGACACCAGCCCAAGACACCACGCCAAAGCCCAGTTTGGTTCAGCCCCACACACTTCCGATGCTGGCAGCTGCTATGATGCGCCGCATTTCAAACGGGATGAAGGAATTCACCTTGCGACTCGACCCCCCAGAACTGGGCCGGGTTGATGTGCGCTTGACGGTGGGCGCCGATAAAAAGGTACGCGCAGTTGTTAGTACCGACCGGCCCGAAGCCCTGAAGGACTTGGCCTTGTCGGCGCGCGATCTCACCCGCGCCCTGCAAGAAGCAGGTCTTGATTTGGAAGAAAATGGGCTATCGTTCTCGATGAATGACCAAGGCAGCTCACAACAAAATCGCGACACCAATCAGCAACAAAGCGCGCGACTGATCGGTGGTACGGAAAGCTACGAAACAGCTGAAACGGCGAAAGCAGAAGCCCAAGCGCCGCTCACGAACCCACTCTCCGGCCCTGTCGAACGCTGGCAACGTGCCCGCATTGCCTTGACCGCCTAAGTTAAAAGGAACGCATAATGGCAACAGTAACCAACACAAGCGCGGCGGCAGCAACGACCACGACAGCAAAGGCCGCCACCACGCCGAAAGCGTCCTTGGCGAATAATTTCGAGACGTTTTTGACGCTCTTGACCGCCCAGCTCAAGAACCAAGATCCTCTGTCCCCCTTGGACACGAAGGACTTTACCAATCAATTGGTGCAGTTTTCTGGCGTGGAACAACAGCTGAAAACCAATGACCTTCTGTCGTCTTTGACCGAAACGACCAAATTAAGTGCGGGTGCAACGGCAGTGGCCTATTTGGGCAAAGAGGCGACAGCAACTTCGGCTTTGGCGGGTCTGTCCAGCGGCGGCCAAGCGACTTGGCGCTATGAATTGCCGCGCGCGTCGACCAGCACCACATTGAAAATTGTCGACGCCCAAGGCCGCACGATTGCCACCAAAACGGGCGAAACCTCGGTTGGTGAAAAGACCTTCACCTGGGACGGCAAGGACCAATCGGGTAAAGCAGCCCCTGCCGGGACCTATCGTTTAGAGATCAATGCACGAGGCGCGGACGAACGGCCAATCACCGGCACGGTCCGCCAAAAAGGCGTTATCACCGGGGTCGATCTCTCCGGGAACACCCCAACCGTGACAATCGGCGGCTCAGCCCTGCCTTTGTCTTCAATCACTAAAATAGGACTGCAAGCCAATTGATATTTTGACTTAAATCCCTGCGATTAAGAAAAAAATCAACTAAAAATCAACACTCCGTCCCTAAAATTCGGACATAAGTGGTTGGGCAGAATGCTCCTAACAATAAAAACACGATCAGGAGCATTCAATGTCGATCAATAACGCAATGCTGGCGGGCGTTTCGTCCCTCATCGCTAATTCCAGTGCTATGGCCGTTGTCTCAGACAACATCGCCAATGTGAACACGACCGCCTTCAAACGGAACCGCACCGACTTTACCCGTCTGGTCAACCCGCAGAGCAAAAGTTCGACCTATAATGCCGGCGGTGTTACGGCGCAGACCCGTCAATTGGTGCGCTCGCAAGGCAATTTGAACTCAACTTCGACCGTGACGGACCTTGCGATTTCGGGTCAAGGCTTCTTTGCTGTCTCGCCCCTGCAGACACCTGGTGCTGCTGTCAGCAATGTTGCATTTACCCGTGTTGGCTCGTTTGCAGCCAATGATGAAGGTAATTTGGTCAATCAAGCGGGCTATTTCCTGCAAGGCTGGCGCGTGGATCCAACGGGCAATACGACAACCAGCCCCAGTGACTTAAGCTTGCTGGAAACCGTCAATATCAGCTCGATTTCAGGCACCGCGACACCTTCAACCACCGCGAAGATCAATGGCAATTTAAGATCAACGACCCCGGTCAGCACGGCCGTGTCGGGCGGTACTTATAATGCTGCGACCAACAATATGGCTTCCGGCGCGGTTACACCAGACGCCAATTGGTCGTTCCAAATCTATGACAGCCTTGGCGGTTTGCGCACGTTCAATGTCGCCCTGCTGAAAAGTGCCACCGCAAACCAGTGGATCACCGAAATCTATGCCTCACCCGCGAGCAGCGTGACCACGGGCGCACCACTTGTGAATGGCCAGATCGCCACAGGCACTTTGGCCTTTACGCCAAGCGGCAGGTTAGACACCGCCGCGACCTCGCCTGCACTTTTGGCCGGCTTTAACTTAGGTGCCGCCGCTGGCGGTGCACCTGCAGCAGGTACCGCAAAATGGGCTGCGTCAACCGGCCTTGCGGCCCAAACATTCTCACTCGACCTCGGCCAAATCAGCGGTGAAGGTGGGGTAAGCCAGTTCGACAGCCCAACCGCCATCACCTCGACAACAACCGATGGTTCGTTATTCGGTGACGTCAGCGGGGTGGAAATTACCAAGGATGGCTTTATCTCTGCCATCTTCAACAATGGGGTTACCAGAAAGATTTTTAAGCTGCCGGTGGCGACATTTGTTAATCCCGACGGCCTCTTGGCAGATCGCGGCGGCGTCTATCGACCCACCTCAGATTCGGGTCAATTCAGCTTGAAAGACCCAGGGCTCGGCGGTGCAGGTGTTATCGCCTCATCCAGCCTTGAATCCTCAAGCGTTGATTTGGCTCAAGAATTTTCTTCCATGATCATCATTCAGCGGGCTTATAGTGCCTCGTCCAAGATTATCACGACTGCCGACGACATGCTCGACGAAGTCATCCGGATGAAGCGCTAAGGCCGATAAGCTGAACGCACAGCTACGGCATTCTGAAGAATTCTGATGTCTGAAATCACTCAAAATTAAGCCTGTCGCTTAGCGCGGCCTTAAATCGAAAGGCGTATCTTCTTCTCAAGAACAAGATATGGAGGTGAGCACATGGTGCACGCCATGCAACGGGAATTATCGGTGACGGGTCCAGAGGGTACACCTCTTACTTTGTCGAGTTTACCACCCCCCAACACAGAACGTTGGGTCGCACGCCGCAAGGCTGAAGTTGTCGCTGCTGTAAAGGGCGGTCTCCTCAGCTTTGAGGATGCGTGCGCACGCTATCGCATTACGGCTGAGGAATTCCTCGGCTGGCAACGTCAGGTCGACCGCCATGGTCTGCCAGGATTGCGCGTTACACGTATTCAGAACTACCGTTAAGTTTGCAGGCTTAACCGCCGACATTAACGTGTCTTTTACCTAACACCCGGAAAAAGCTGCCTAGCAGGCAAAAATGACCGAGTAGCCATCTAGGCTATTCGGTCACTTTGCCACCGTGCTGCCTCTGATTCGAACCGCCAAAAACGGCCGAGCAAGTCCAGCACGAAACAAGGTGACGGAGCGTCCGAAAGCCCTACAGACCCTTTCAGTCTGCGGGTTTTGGCACTTCAAGCGGAGCGGGTCGTTGGAACGATTTTTATCGATTTTGAAGTCAGCAGGGCCAGCGAAGCTGATTGCCGCCTTTGCCGTTACGGCTTTGGTGGCTGCAGCTCTGTTTGCGATCATGTTCCGCGTCGGTGCTGAAGAACGTTCGCTGCTTTATTCAGATTTGTCGGCCAAAGATGCTGCAGCGGTGAGCGAGAGCCTGACCGCCGCCAATGTTGACTTCCAACTTTCTGCAGATGGGTCGAGCATTTTTGTCCCCCGCTCGAAAGTTGCTGAAGCCCGCATGCGCTTGGCCGCCGACGGCCTGCCCGGCCAAGGCTCCATCGGGTATGAGATTTTTGACAAACAAGATGCCTTGGGTGCCACAAGCTTTGTACAGAATGTCAATAAATTACGTGCCTTAGAGGGCGAACGCGCGCGCTCAATTGATAGCCTCGATACAGTCAATGCCGCCCGTGTGCATTTGGTCATTCCTGAAAAGGCGCTGTTTCAAACCAATTCCGAGCCACCCACGGCCTCTATCGTCGTTGGATTAGAGCGCGGCTCACTCTCGGAAAAGCAAATCAATGCCATTCGCAGTCTGGTCGCTGCCGCCGTTCAGGGCCTATCACCCGACAAGGTCACGATTTTGGACGAACGCGGTGAATTGCTGGCCGGTGCCAGCATTGGGGCAGATGCCTCGTCTGCCGCTATGGATGATCGTACCAGCCAATATGAAGAGCGTCTGCGCCGCCGCTTGCAGGAAATCGTGGAAGGCATTGTGGGGCCCGGTGGCGCGCGCGTCCAAGTCTCAGCCGATCTAGATTTCAGCCAAGTGACGAAAACTGAAGAGAATTTCAATCCAGATCAAGTCGCACCGCGCTCAACCCGCACCATTGAAGAAGTTGCGGCTGATAGAGCCAATGACCAAGGTGTCACCCAAGCCCAAAACGTGCCCGATGGCCAAACACCCGGTGCTGCGGGTGGCCAAGAATCCAACTCCAACCGCACCGATGAAACGGTCAATTACGAGATTTCCAAGAGCACACGGACCGAAGTCATCACCCCGGGCAAAGTGACCCGCCTGTCGGTAGCTGTTGCAGTTGATGGTGTATCGACCCCTCCAGCAAAGGCTGGCGAGGCTCCAAAATGGGCGGCACGGCCTGAAGCCGAAATGAAGCAAATCGCTGCGCTGGTCAGTTCTGCTGCCGGCATCAATGAAGAGCGTGGTGACAAGATTGAAGTGGTCAATGTCCGCTTTGCCAAAGCTGCTGCTGATGTTGGCTCCAAAGCCCCAAGTGCTTTTGCATTCGACAAGAATGACATCATGCGTGGGGCAGAAATCTTGGCCATGACCCTGGTTGCAGCAGCCCTTCTCTTCTTTGTGGCGCGCCCCCTCGTGAAAGGTGTGTTTGATGCGCCTGGCGCGGGTGCCGCAGTCACGCCCATGGGTCTGCCCGGACAAGCCATGAGCATGGCCGGGGCAGGAAGCGTTGCCGCCTTGCCCGGAGGGGAGGCAGGCACCGGCGATGAACGGGTCGACATTGCGAGGATACAAGGCTCGGTCAATGCCAATGCGATGAAGCAAGTCTCTCAAATGGTTACAGAAAACCCAGAACAGACCGTCTCGGTCATCCGGGCTTGGCTGCAGGAGCGCAGATAGATGGCCGCTGTTGCATCCATGAGCGAACTCAAAGGCGCTGAAAAGGCAGCCGTCTTCCTGTTGGCTTTGGGGGAAGACCATAAGACTTTGTGGGAATTCTTTGACGAAGAAGAGATCAAGGAAATCTCCCAAGCCATGTCCAATTTGGGCAATGTGCAATCAGAAGCCGTCGAAGAATTGGTCGTCGACTTTGTGGGCCGCATCTCCAATACCGGTGCGGTTATGGGGTCTTATGAACAGACCCAACGGCTCTTGGCTTCGATCCTGCCACCTGAAAAGGTGGAAGCCATCATGGAAGAAATCCGGGGTCCAGCCGGTCGAACCATGTGGGACAAATTGGGCAATGTCGCTGAAACGACTTTGGCCAATTATCTGAAAAACGAATATCCCCAGACGGTGGCGGTGGTTCTGTCCAAGGTGAAGGCTGACCATGCAGCACGCGTTCTATCGGCTTTGCCAGACGATTTCGCGCTCGAGTGCGTGAACCGCATGCTGCATATGGAACCCATCCAGCGCGACATTCTGGAAAAGATCGAAATCACCTTGCGCAATGAATTCATGAGCAATTTGGCGCGCACCTCCAAGCGCGACAGCCATGAACTTATGGCTGAAATCTTCAACAATTTCGACCGCGCCACCGAAAACCGCTTCATCGGCGCTTTGGAAGAGCGCAACCGCGAAGCAGCCGAGCGCATCCGTTCCTTGATGTTCGTATTTGAGGACTTGAAGAAGCTCGATCCAGGTGGGGTCCAAACCTTGCTGCGGGCGGTCGAAAAGTCGCAATTGGCGTTGGCCCTCAAAGGGGCATCGGACGAGCTGCGCAATTTGTTCTTCACCAATATGTCGGAACGCGCCGCAAAAATCATGCGCGACGATATGGCCTCTATGGGCCCCGTGCGTCTCAAAGACGTGGATGGTGCGCAATCTGGCATGGTCCAGATCGCCAAAGATTTAGCCCAGCGCGGCGAAATCATGCTCGCCGAAGGCGGACGTGATGACGAGCTGATTTACTGAGGCGCATGATGGTTCAATCGTCCAAATATAGCTTCGAGCCGATGTTCACCAAAGCCGGTGCGACGCCGCCGAGCACGTCGAACCGGCGTAAGGTTTTGACCGATGAGGATGTGGCCGCAGCCCATGCTGCCGGTTTTGCCGAAGGCCAAGAAGCCGAACTCGTCAAAGCAGAGCGCGCTACGAGCGAGGCGCTACGCGCGATTGCCCGCATGATGCAAATGATGCTGGGTCGCTTGAATGATGAGGCCCACAGCCTGCGCCAGGATGCGGTTGACGTCGCGCTCGCTGCTGCCCGCTCCGTCGCCCATGCAGCACTTGATGCCTATGGGGCAGACCGGGTTGAAGCGATTGTAACCTCTGCTGTGGCCCATTTGCGTGACACGCCTCGACTGGTGGTGCGCGTCAGCCCAGAGCTGGCTGAGACGATTGAAGAACGCCTGATTGGCTGCGCCCGCGAAGCCGGCTTCACCGGTGAAATCGCAGTCCGGCCAGATCCACAAGCTCAAACCGGCGATTGCGTCCTGGATTGGGGTGATGGGCGCATTGTGCACGACCGTGCAAGCGCCCTCGCCGAGATTGAAACTTCCGCCCAAAACTGGCTCGCCTCAGCAGCTGCTGAAGGCTTAAGCCTCGACATGACCCAGACCTGAGGAGGCCTGAAATGGACGAAAACACAGAGTCCTACGATTTGCCCGACCTCTCGGAGCTTGATCCCCTGCCCGCAGAAGCGCCGCAGGAAGAAGCCCCCCAGCAATATACGCGCTCGGCAACCGATCTAGCCCCGGTCTTCGATGTACCGGTCAATATTAAGGCTGTGCTGGGCCGTGCGACCATGGATGTGGCTTCACTTTTGAAGCTTGCACGCGGTTCTTTGATTGAGCTCGACCGCCGCGTCGGGGAAGCCATCGATATTTATGTGAACAACCGCCTCGTGGCACGCGGCGAGCTTGTCGTGGTCGACGAGCGGCTGGGCGTGACCATGACTGAAATCATCAAGGACAATGACACCAACTCATAGACCTTGAGCACACGTGAATGTGCGCAGAAGCGCAAGACCAATGAACACGCTTTGGCGTGAGGAGACCGAAAATGCGAGTTTTGATTGTTGGCAACATGAGTGGGCAGCTTGCCGTCGCATCCAAGATTGCGATGGACCGCGGTGCCAAAGTGTTCCAGGTCGACACCATCGCGCAGGCCACCGCCGCCTTGCGCAATGGCAAAGGGGCAGATTTGCTTCTGGTCGATGTCAGCCATGATATCGCAGCCCTGATCGCCCAGAACGAGGCCGAGCATATCATTGTGCCGGTTGTCGCCTGTGGCGTCTCTACCGATCCACGCACGGCGGCCAATGCCATCCGCCAAGGCGCGCAAGAATTCTTGCCCTTACCACCTGATCCTGAACTGATCGCGGCCGTCCTCGCTGCCATCACAGACGACAACCGTCCTATGATCGCGCATGATCCCGCCATGAAGGCGGTGATCCGCTTGGCCGAACAAATTGCCCCGTCTGAAGCCAGTGTTCTGATCACCGGGGAAAGCGGCGTTGGCAAAGAAGTCATGGCGCGCTTTGTGCACCAGAATTCGCGCCGCACCGACAAAGCCTTCATCAGCGTCAATTGTGCAGCCATTCCCGATAATCTTCTGGAATCAGAGCTGTTTGGCCATGAAAAAGGGGCCTTTACCGGTGCCTTGGCCCGCCGGATTGGCAAGTTTGAAGAAGCCGATGGCGGCACACTTCTGCTCGACGAAATCAGCGAGATGGACATTCGCCTGCAGGCTAAGCTCTTGCGCGCCATTCAAGAGCGGGTGATTGACCGGGTGGGCGGCTCCAAGCCTGTACCTGTCAATATCCGCATTTTGGCCACGTCAAACCGCAATCTAGAAGAAGATGTGCGCGCGGGCAAATTCCGCGAAGACCTCTATTACCGCCTCAATGTCGTCAATCTGTGCATCCCGCCCCTGCGCGATCGTCCGGGTGACCTGGTGGCTTTGTCGACCTATTTCATCAAGAAATACACCACTGCTAATGGCCTCAAACCAAAAGGTATTTCCAATGTGGCGCTTGAAGCCATCAAGGCGAACCCTTGGCGGGGCAATGTGCGGGAATTGGAAAACGCCATGCACCGCGCCGTTCTGTTGTCGTCGGGGCCCGAGATTGAGATTGGCGACATCCGCCTTCCAGATGGGTCAGCTTTGGGAACAGCTTCAGCCCTGAACCCGCATGTCGCGACCGCTGGACAAGCCATTTTGGCCGCCCAAGCCGTGCAAGCCGCGCCTGCCAATCTGGTTGGTCGCACGATTGAAGCGGTGGAGCAGGAAATGATCCTCGACACGCTGAAGCATTGCTATGGCAATCGCACCCATGCCGCGCAAATCTTGGGCATTTCCATCCGCACGCTTCGAAACAAGCTGAAGCTTTATATGGATGCAGGCATTGATGTGCCTGCGCCCGGTGCCAATGAACCTCGCTTTGTGTACGGATAGGCCTAGCCCATGACCGATACGTCCGCAGGAATTGGTAGTAGCCCCAAGGCACCACAATTTGGCCTCTCGACCTTTTTTAAGGGGGTCATGACAGGCCAGGTCTTGATGGGGATTGGGGTCGTTGGGCTGGTGGTCCTTCTGATCATCCCGCTTCCGCCATTCATGCTGGACTTCTTATTGGCCATTTCGGTCACCAGTTCAGTCCTGATCTTGATGACCGCGCTATTCATCAAAAAGCCGCTAGAATTCAGCGCCTTTCCAGCGGTCTTGCTGGTCGCAACCATGTTCCGCCTTGGCCTCAACATTGCCTCGACCCGGCTGATCTTGAGCCATGGCCATGAGGGTCCTGATGCCGCGGGCGAGATCATTGCCGCCTTTGGTGAGTTCATCATGGGTGGGAATTTCGTCATCGGGATTATCGTTTTTATCATCCTGGTGATCGTCAATTTCGTTGTGATCACCAAGGGTTCGACCCGTATCGCCGAAGTCGCCGCCCGCTTCAGCTTGGACGCCATGCCCGGCAAGCAAATGGCCGTGGATGCGGACTTGTCGGCAGGGCTTATCAATGAAGAAGAAGCCCGCCGTCGCCGGAAAGAATTGGAAGGCGAAAGCAACTTCTTCGGGGCTATGGATGGTGCGTCGAAATTCGTGCGCGGGGATGCCGTTGCTGGCCTCATCATCACGGCCATCAATATCATTGGCGGCATGATTATCGGGATGGCGCAAGAGGGTTTGAGCTTCAGCGAAGCAGGCACCACCTATACCCAATTGACGATTGGCGACGGTCTGATCAGCCAAATCCCAGCCCTGATCATTTCGCTCGCCGCTGGTATGTTGGTGGCTAAAGCTGGGGTGGAAGAAGCCGCCGAAGCCGCCCTAGCCCGCCAGTTGGCAGGTAGCCCACAGGCGCTGGGCATGGTGGCCGCGACAGCCTTTATCGCAGGCGTTCTGCCTGGCATGCCCATGATTGCTTTCTGGTTGATCGGGGCTGGGGCCAGCTATTTGGCCTACAAGCTTTGGAAAGCCGAAGCCGATAAGAAATTCACATCCGACGTCGCGTCTTATGATGCCGCCAATGCGCCACCAAAACCTGAAGAAGATGAGCCCATCGCCACGGCGCTGTCGATTGATGAATTGAAGATTGAGCTTGGCTATGGCCTCTTGGCATTGGTCAATGATGTGCAGGGTCGCCGCATCACCGATCAGATCAAAGCGCTGCGCCGCCAGATCGCGCAAGAATTGGGCTTTGTCATGCCAGCCGTGCGCATCTTGGACAATATGGCTGTTCCCAACAATGGCTATTCGATCCGCGTGAAAGAGATGGAAGCTGGCGAAGGCGAATTGCGCATCGGCCATCTTCTGGTGATGGACCCAGCAGGCGAAACACCGAACCTGCCGGGCGAGCCTTGCAAAGAGCCTGCCTTTGGCTTGCCTGCGGCGTGGGTAGCCGAAAGTTTCCGCGAAGAAGCCGCCTTCAAGGGCTATACGATTGTCGACCCTGCCACCGTTCTGACCACCCATCTGACCGAAGTGGTGAAGGACAATATGGCCGAGCTTCTCTCGATTGCCGAAGTTCAGCGCCTGATGAAGGAATTGTCGAAAGAGCACCAGAAGCTGGTCGAAGACACCATCCCTGCCCAAGTTTCTTGGGCAACGGTGCAGCGCGTCTTGCAAAGCTTGTTGCGTGAGCGTGTGTCGATCCGCGACCTTGCCACCATCATGGAGGCCATTTCTGAGGCCACGACCATGGATGCGGTGTCGATGGTCGAACATGTCCGGGCGCGTCTGGCGCGGCAAATCTGCTTCCAGAACCGCAGCCCAGATGGCTTTCTGCCAATTGTCGCCCTCTCGCCTAAGTGGGAGCAGGCCTTTTCCGAAGCCATTGTGGGCGAGCGTGGCGACCGTCAATTGGCGCTGGCCCCCAGCCAAGTGCATGAATTTGTGCAAGCCGTACGCATTGCTTTGGACCGGGCCGCCCAGACGGGCGAGATCCCTGTCATTCTGACCTCTGGCGGCATCCGCCCCTATGTCCGGTCGCTGATTGAGCGCTTCCGCGCCCAAACCATGGTGATGAGCCAGAACGAGATCCACCCGAAAGCCAAATTGCGCACCTTGGGCAGTGTCTAGGGTGGCTGACTGATGCGCGTCTTTACCTATTTTGCCCCCACCCTGCCCGAGGCCATCGCGCAGGTGCGGGCAGAGCTTGGACCAAAGGCCGTGGTCTTGAGTTGGCGCAGCACGCGCGGCGGAATTGAGATCAGCGCCTCGGCAGAACCCGGCACCAAACCGCGCGCCAAATCTGCCGTGGCAACAGAACAAAGCAAACCCGTTTTAGGCGCAACCTCCAAGCAAGAGACTTTGGCCCAGCATTTCAAGCCTGAAGACTTTATGATGGAAGCCCCGCGCCCAGCCCCGGCCGACATCACCCCGCCGCCATCTGCGGCCAAACCCAAGGCAGCACCGGTGACCAGTCGCGGCACGGCAGCCCTTCTGGGTCGTCAAGCTGCCGCCAAAGCCCCAGCGCGCGATCCTGCACCAAAGCCCGCCCCCACCAGCGCAAAGCCTGTGGCGAAACCTTTAGCTGCCGCTGTCGCAAAACCTGGTGTCGCCCCTCAAACCGCGACCCCGCCGGAAAAGCCCAAGCCGTCGCGTTTGGCCCTGTTCTGGACGCGCGCTGGACTTACCCGTGAACAAGCTATCGCCATGTCGCTCAGCGATCATGCGCACTTGCGCCAAGCCCTGGCCGACTCGCTTTCCCAAAAGCTGCGATTTGACCCGATTGAAGCCGCACCCACACGCCCAATCGTGCTGGTTGGCCCACCTGGTGCTGGCAAGACCGCTGCCGTCGCCAAGCTTGCAACACGGGCTTTGGCCGTCGGCTATGAGGCTCTTTTAATCTCGGTCGATAGCGAACGCTGCGGTGGGGCCGAACAATTGCGGGCTATGGCTGAGCGTTTAGGCACCCCCTTTGAGACCGCCACAACACTTCAAGACCTCACCCGCCTCACCAAACAAGCCCGCCAATCCGGTCAATGCGTCTTTGTGGACGCGGCTGCAGCAAGCCCCATGCAACCTTCCGACATGCGCGCCACCGAGCGATTGGTCCAGGAAGTCGCCTTAGAACCCATTCTCTGCCTGCCCGCTGACATGCGCTATGAAGACCTCGAAGACCTGAGCTTGGCCTTTGCGCAGATCGGCACCAAGCGCGCCATCATCACCCGGTTTGACCTCACCAAGCGCCGGGCTTCGGCAGCCTTTGCCCTGCATAAGGCCGACATTGCCTTGGCACAGATTTCAGCCACGCCCTTTATCACCGGTGGCATTGCCTTGGCGTCTGCCCACCGGGTTGCAGCCCTTTTGCTCGAGCCGTTCGATGACGTGAAAGCAGAGGATGCGGCATGAGCGAATCTGCTACCAAGATCGTGCCCTTTCCCACCCGCAAGCCACCAGGCCGCATTGTCGCAATTGCCTCGGGCAAAGGCGGGGTCGGCAAAACCTTTATCGCCGTCTCGCTGGCACGGGCTTTGGCCGAACAGGGCGAGCGCGTTCTTCTGGTCGATGGCGATTTGGGCCTATCGAATGTCGACATTCAATTGGGGGTGCAACCCGATCTCACCCTCGCCCATGTCATGGATGGGGAAGCAACCTTGGCCGAAGCGGTCATGCGCATTGCAGGCGGGGCTGCAAGCCCCGGTGGCTTTGATCTTCTACCCGGCAGCCATGGCATCGCAAGCTTTGCGGATCTGGGCGAACGCGACGTACAACGCATTGCGGCGGGCATTTCGGCACTGAGCTTTTCTTACGACCGCGTGATCGTCGATTTGGCAGCAGGCATTGGCCACGCCATGCTGAAACTTGCCGCTGATGCCGATGATGTGCTGATCGTGGCTTTGGATGAGCCTGCCTCTTTGACCGACGGCTATGCCTTTGTAAAACTTCTTAAAAGCCGCAGACCAACAGCACGCATTGGGGTTCTGGCCAATCGGGTAAAGAATAAAAAGGAAGCCGACCGCATCCATCAATCCTTTGCCCGCGCCTGTGGCAGCTATTTGGGCTTTGAGCCGGGCTGTGCGGGGGCCATCCATGAAGATCAAGCTGTGAAAACGGCTTTGCGCGCGCAAATGCTCTTATCGCGTCATGCGCCAACCTCTACCGCTTTGGGCGATATTGAGACCGTCACCCATTTGGTAAAGTCTGGTGTCGCGTTTGAAACCCGCATCGCGGCCTGAAGCGCGCGCGACCCACGCCCTAAATTGACGCAGCTAATTGTTAGCAAATCCTCCTTTGGGCTGAACCGCCCCCTGCCCAAATAGGCTGGTCTGGCGTAGGAGGAGAGCATGGCTGTTGTTTCCGTCCTTCTTCCTTTGCCCCTGCCGGAAGCATTTGACTATGTCGTGCCGCCCGAGCTGACGCTTGGGCTTGGTGATGTGGTAGAAGTGCCCTTGGGGCAAAACCTGCGCATTGGTGTCGTCTGGGCGGTGAAGCCCGACAGCGATGGCAGCAACCTAAAGCCAGTCAAATCCCGGTTTGATAGTCCAGCTTTTTCCCCCGCCTTGCGGCAATTCATTGACTTTGCTGCGCGCTATCTTGTGACCCCGCCGGGCCAAGTTCTGGCCATGGTGCTGCGGCAACCCGAAGCCTTAGGGCCCGGCCCGTTTGAGCGCTTGGCAGTTGCCACATCTTTGCGCCCCGAAAAGCTGAATGAAGCCCGCGCACGGGTCCTTGCGTGTGCGCAAGACCCTATTCCCCGCGCAGCCCTTGCCAAAGCTGCAGGCGTTGGCTCTGGCATTGTGACCGCACTCTTGAAATTGGGTGCGCTGGAGGAAATCGAGCGGCCCGTCGATCTCCCCTTTGACCCGCCAGACCCGCGCTTGCCCGCCCGGCCCTTATCGGAGATGCAAGCCGACGCCGCCCATCTGATCGCCAAGGCCGTTACGGCTGGTGGGTTCAGCCCCTTCCTACTCGATGGGGTGACAGGCTCGGGCAAGACAGAGGTGTATCTGGAAGCCGTCGCACAAGCCCTGATCGCCCGACCCGATGAGCAAGTGCTGGTCCTGTTGCCCGAAATTGCGTTGACCCAAGCCATTGTTGCCCGCTTTGAACAGCGCTTTGGGGCCACTCCCGCGCAATGGCATTCCGATATTGGGGCTGCACAAAAGCGGCGGACATGGCGGGAAGTGGCGGCAGGCCGCGCCCGCATCGTTATTGGTGCGCGCTCTGCCCTATTCCTACCCTTCGCCAAGCTTTCCATGATCCTTATCGATGAAGAGCATGACAGCAGCTTCAAGCAGGATGATGGCCTGCGTTATCATGCCCGCGATATGGCGGTGGCGCGGGCGAAGTTTGAACAGGCGACCATTGTGCTGGGCTCTGCCACACCTTCGATGGAGACGCGTCTGAATGCTGACGCCGGGCGTTATCAACGCCTGCTTCTGCCAAGCCGCTATGGCGTGGCGCTACTGCCTGAGGTCAGCCTCATTGATTTGAAGGAATATCCGCCCGAACGCGACCAATGGCTAAGCCCGGTATTGGTACAAGCCATGGCCGAGACCTTGGAGGCGCGCGAGCAAGTCTTGTTGTTCTTGAACCGTCGCGGCTATGCGCCCGTGGTTTTGTGCCGCAAATGCGGCCACCGGATGAAGGCACCCGATACAGAGTCGTGGTTGGTTGAGCACAAATATTCCAACCGCCTTGTGTGTCACCTCACGGGCTTTTCCATGCGCAAGCCAGATGCCTGCCCCAATTGTGGGGCCGAAGATGGTCTGGTGTCGGTGGGCCCAGGGGTCGAGCGCATTGCAGCCGAAGCTAGCGAGCGCTTTCCAGATGCACGGATTGAGATTTTCTCCTCGGATACCGCCCATAACCCGCAAGCCGTACGCGAATTGGTTGGCCGGATGGAACGAGGCGAGATTGATATTTTGATCGGCACCCAAATTGTTGCCAAGGGCCATAATTTTCCGAACTTGACCCTTGTTGGCGTCGTGGATGCAGATCTGGGTCTTAAAGGCGGTGACCCGCGTGCGGGCGAGCGGACTTATCAAATGTTGAGCCAAGTGGCAGGGCGGGCAGGCCGCGCCGACCGGCCTGGCCGTGCCCTGATCCAAACCCATTATCCCGACAATGAAGCGCTGCAAGCCCTCGTCATGGGTGACCGCGATGCCTTTATTGAAGCTGAAAGCTTGGGCCGGGCTGCCGTGGGTGCGCCGCCCTTTGGGCGCATGGCGGCCCTGCACATCATGGCCCAGACCGATGAAGCCGCCGATGCTGCCGCCCAAGCCGCCAGTGATGCCTTATTTCCGGCGGATGGGGTTGAAGTGTGGGGGCCTGCACCCCCGCCTTTGGCCATGATCCGGGGATGGCGGCGGCGGCGCTTTCTGATCCAGTCCAGCAAAGAAGTGGACCTATCAGCCTTTATGGCGGCTTGGCGGCGCGGCTTTCGGGTACCCGGCAGTGTGCGGGTCAGTATCGACATGGACCCTTATTCCTTCTTGTAGCCCACTGCCTGTTTGTTCTGAAACCTGCCTGCCATCATTGACCTTGGCCAGCGTCACGCACAAAGAAAGCCCATGCTGCTTGTTCATGCCAGAACCCTAGACCCCCTTTCGCGGGCCGTGCGCTTGGCGCTGGGTGAGAAGCGCGCCGTCTTTCATGTGCGCGAAGCCCTGCCGTTTGAAGCCGATGCCGGCCTTTTAGCTATCGCGCCGGATGGGGTGACGCCCGTTTTAGTGGATGATTCCTGGGGGCATGGGGCGACCATCTCCGAAGCGCTTGCGATCTTTGAATATTTGGAAGATTTGTTGCCCACCCCTCCCCTCTTGCCCGGTGGACCGTTAGAGCGCGCCGCCGTTCGCGCCATGACCATTCGGGCGATCCGAACCTTGGGGCCGATTGTCGACCATGTGGTGCATGAAAAGGCACGCAAAGCCCTTGCCCGGGGTGGGGCACCTGATACCGCCATCCTGCGCCAAGCCACCTTGGCTGCAACCCAAACCCTCGACCAAATTGGCCGGGCCGCTGAGGCAGAGGGCTGGATTGGGGGCAAGAAATTGTC
>NZ_JADCBK010000129.1 GCF_020253525.1 Aquidulcibacter sp. | reverse complement strand
CTAACCGATTTGCCGATCCAAAACTATTGAAAACACGCCGGTCGCGAATGCGACCGGTGGGATCGGCAAAAACAAAATGGTCGATAAGGCGAAAAACTAACCGATTTGCCGATCCAAAATGAAATGAATGGCCCGAGATTTTTGTCTCGGGCCTTTTTGCTTACTAAAAAATCGAATAGCCGCCGTCGATCACCAACGTATCGCCTGAATGATAGGCGGAGGCTTGGCTCGCCAGATAGACCGCGATACCACCGAAATCGTCTGGCGTGCCCCAGCGGCGCGCGGGCACGCGGGGGATGACTTTTTCGGCAAAGGCGGGGGAGTTTTGCGCCATCTCGGTCATGTCGGTGGCAATCCAACCGGGCAGGATCGCATTGGCCCGCACGCCATAGCGCGCATGTTCAACCGCGATGGATTTGATCATGGAGATAACCCCGCCCTTGGTGGCCGCATAAGCTTCATTGCGCGCAGCCCCTTCAATAGCGGCAAGAGAAGCAACGCCAACAAGCGACCCACCTGGGTCGCCTGCTTTGGCCCGCTCTACCATATGACGGCACGCCTCACGCAGGGTGAAGAAAACGCCATCGAGATTGACCGCCAAGGTTTTGCGATAGGTCTCGGTGCTCATATCCACAAAGCTTGGCGCGCCATAGCCAACGCCGGCATTGGCAAAAACGGTGTCGATGCGGCCCATTTGTGCGACCGTGTCGGCCATAGCGGCGACCACTTGATCTTCGTGGGCGACATCGACCTCCCACGCCTTAGCTTTGACGCCATGGGTTGCGAGCTTTTGGACAGCTTCTTGATTGGCAGCAGCTTTACGCCCCCAAATGGCGACATCGGCCCCGCAGGCAGCCAGCGCCTCTGCCATACCAAGGCCAATACCGCGATTGCCGCCTGTAACCAATGCGACATGTCCAGCTAAATTAAAGGGTTGATAGGCCATGGTGTTTCCCTGAGTCTTTGTGTGTTGATATTCAGCCCACACTAGCAAGCGCCCATCAGGGCGCAAGTGTTGAATGGTTTGTGCTTAAAGCGCGGACTCGCTATGAAATATATCCATGTCCTATTCAGATTCGTCGCCAAACTCTGTCGTTCGCGTGACCCGTGATGGGTCTGCAAAGATCAGTATTGTTGTTCCCTGCTATAATGAGGAGGCCGTCATTGGTCTGTCTCACGCACGGTTGAAAGCGGTGCTGGAGTCTTTGCTGTCTTCCGAGCACCTCGACTATGAAATCATCTATGTCGATGATGGCAGCCGAGACCAAACAGCCGTCAAGCTAAACGAACTGGCGGCAGGGGATGCGCATGTGCGGGTGGTGATGCTGTCGCGTAATTTCGGCCATCAGCCCGCTGTAACAGCCGGTCTGGATCAAGCCAGCGGTGATTGCGTGGTGATTATTGATGCAGACCTGCAAGATCCGCCTGAATTGATTGCCGATATGGTAAAGCTCTGGCGCGAGGGCTATGATGTAGTCTATGGCCAGCGCACGGACCGCGAGGGCGAGAGCGCCTTTAAGCTTGCCACTGCGCGGGTCTTTTATCGCGGCCTGAATTCCTTATCCGACGTTGATATTCCCCTCGACGTCGGCGACTTCCGCTTGATCGATCGGCAAGTGGTGGACGCCATTGGCTCCATGAAGGAGCGCGATCGTTTTCTGCGCGGCATGATTAGTTGGGTTGGCTTTCGCCAGACCGCGCTTCCTTATCGTCGGGCCGCACGTGCGGCAGGTGAGAGCAAATATCCGTTACGCAAAATGGTATTGTTTGCCCTAGACGGCATGTTGTCCTTCTCGCTCGCACCGTTGCGCTTTGTCATCACGCTGGGTTTGTCCATCTTCGTGTTGTCAAACGTCGGTATTGTCTATGCCATCTTGAACCGCCTGCTGACCGATCAATGGGTTAGCGGTTGGACCATGTTGTTTATCGCCGTCATGTTTATGGGCGGGATGCAATTGATGGTTTTGGGCATGATCGGCGAATATGTCGGCCGCATCTATATGGCGTCTAAAGAAAGGCCGCTTTACCTGGTCAAACGCTTCATTGGCTTCCATGACCGGGGCTGATTTGCGGGCTAAGGCCATATTGGGTTTACGCTATGCCGTCGCTGGGGGCCTAACCTCGCTTGTCTATATCATCGTCTATAATCTGATGGTTTATTTCGGCCTTGTGCGTTTCTTTGCCTCCAATTTGGCCTATGGCGCGGCGCTTTTGTTTCAGTATTCGGCGCATGGGAAATTCACATTTGGCCATCGAGACACCAAGCCTGGGACCTTATGGCGCTATCTCTTTGCGGTCGGGGTTGGCTTTTTGATCGCAGCCCTCATCAGCCAAGCCAATACCAAGCTGTATGATCTACCCGACCTTGTGGTTTCGGCCATCGTGATGGTGATTGTGGCGTGCACCAATTTCCTGTTCTTCAATTTCTGGGTCTATGCAGACCATACAGCCAAGCCAGTTCAAGGTGACCATGACAAAAGTTGAGCGTGTTTCCACCCTGTATGTCGTCGGT
The DNA here is from genome assembly GCF_020253525.1 of Aquidulcibacter sp. Classification (GTDB taxonomy): domain Bacteria; phylum Pseudomonadota; class Alphaproteobacteria; order Caulobacterales; family Aquidulcibacteraceae; genus Aquidulcibacter. Next base: position 2,165 of record NZ_JADCBK010000129.1, on the reverse strand, counting down.
GGCTTAGCCTTTGTCGTTTTGGGCCTTGCTTTGTCTTTGGTTGTTTTGCCAGGCCCCGACCTATTATGGCGCCTCTATATTGCCGACGGTTTGTTAGACGGCAAAGTGCTTTACCGCGACTTGCTGGAGGTCAATCCCCCGCTTTGGTTCTGGGCGGCCTTGCCAGCAGCTTGGGTGGCGCAACACACGCCGATCTTGGCCTATCACGCGCTGATCGGTCTCAATTTGATGGTGATCTTTACTGCCACCGCCCTTTTGTATCATTTGGCCAAAAAGACGCTTGGAAGTACGGCTGCGGCCTCGACCGCCTTTGGGTTTCTTCTGGCCATGTGTTTGGTCAGCGTTGGCGACTTTGGCCAGCGTGAACAATCCTTGATGATGGCCTGTAGTCTGTGGATTGCCTTGCTGTGCGCCCGGATTGAAGGCCAAAAAGTCGCTCTACCAATTGCCATTCTGGTTGGGCTTTTGAGTGCCTATGGCTTTGCGCTCAAACATTATTTCGTGCTCTTGCCGCTTGTATTGGAAGCTTGGCTCCTCTGGCGGCAAAAACGGGCTTGGCGGCCATTTCGTCCGGAAAATCTGACACTGGCCCTTTGCGCCATCGCCTATGCCGCAACCCCTTTGGTATTTACGCCCGATTTTCTGGGCCGCATGTTGGATTTGATACAAACCGCCTATTACGCTTTTGGTCCTTGGAATGCCTTCTCGTCATACGAGCGCAAAGTTCGCTTGGCGATGCAGGGTCTATTTGTTTTCGTCCCCATGGCCATCATGCTGTTGACCAAGGAACGGCGCGACTTTTGTATCGCTTTGGCGATTGCGATCGTTGTTTGCTTGGCAATCGTTATGTTCCAGCAGAAGGGATGGCGCTATCACTTCATCGCGGCCCATGGCCTATCGGTGATGCTGTCCATCATGGTTGTCCATAAGGCCTTCTTCGAACCGGAAAAAGGTACCCGGATCGCCTTACCCCTTGTTGCCACGCTCACCTTGATTTGGACGGTGGTTGCCATGCCAGCCATCGGAAATGTTCAAACCCGCGGCCAAATTGTCGAGCCGCTTCTGAAGTCAATCGTTACCAAAGAGCCCAAGGACAACCGCATTTTCATCCTGTCGATTGGGCCCGACTATGCTTTTCATCCACTGGCAGATGCGGGGCGGTCTTATTGGTCTCGTTATTATTCGATGTGGATGGTGCCAGGGCTTCTAACTCCGAACAAAAATCCCAAACTCGAAGCAATCCGCAAAGTCGAAAAAGACCGGGTACGGGCCGAGTTTATCGAAGATGTTCAATGCAGCCGGCCCGACTTGATCATTGGGGAAGTCGGTTATGTCAGAACGCCAAATGCCATTCGGTTTGATTCAATCACCTATCTAACCGAAGACCCAGCCTTCAAGGCTTGGCTTGCCAATCATTATTTGGTCGAGCGCAATATTGGCCCTTACCCCATCCGTCGGCTTAACCGGAACGTACCGCTACCAGCGCCCTGTAAGCGCGCCGCGGCTACGCCTTAACAATCACGACCAGCGAGACGCCAAGGGGGAGGGGGAGGCGGCCGATTAGATGGCGTTCAAACGCAAAGATGGCTTCCAAGAGCTTGTTCAGCCAAGCTGATGGCATCCCGGTATCGACTTCCTTGCTGCCGGTCAGATTTTTCATCCAGCGGACCCCGGCGATCAAGGGCAGAAGCAAGGTGTTGAAATAGCTCATCATCTCAATTTTGAGGCCAGCTGCTTCAATCGCCTGGCGCAGGGTCTGGGCGGTATAGCGCCGCTTATGGTGATGTTCCTCGTCATGCGGGCTCCAGAGTGAGGGCATGGCAGGCACCGTCAATAAAAACCGTGCATCTGGCTTAAGCTTTTGGGCGACCGCCTTTAGGGCAGCCACATCATCATCCACATGCTCCAACACATCGAGCATAACGGCGAGGTCGAGGCTGTTTTCAGCAAGGGGTAGGCCATCTGGCAACCGGCCTTCCAAGACGGTGGCATCGGCGCGGGTGGCGGCATAGGCACGCGCATCGGCATCCGGCTCCACCGCTGTCAATTTTCCAAAGCGGGCGAGCACGGGCAAATTGGAACCTGTACCACAGCCTATTTCTGCGATGGTTAGATTTGGACGCTTGGCAATATGTTGGGTGATCATTTCTGCCACGATGCGCCGG
>NZ_JADCBK010000128.1 GCF_020253525.1 Aquidulcibacter sp. | reverse complement strand
GGTTAGCTCAGCTGGAGGAGCATCTCGTTTACACCGAGAGGGTCGGGGGTTCGAGCCCCTCACCGCCCACCATTTCCCAAAAACAAGCGTGAGACCTCTGCGCAGCGCAAGCCCTCACTTGGCGGCCTGTGCCTCTTTCGTGCACATCAGGCGGAAGGGATTGTCGCCGGTTCCATTGACTATATAACCGGTGACCCTTGGGTTCACGAGCTGACGCATGGAATCGAAAATGACGGGCGTGATGCTCAATTGGTCGAGGGCACGCGCCTCGGCTTCAAGGAAGGCTTTTTCGCGAAGCTTGATATCTGCGGTTTGCGCTGCCTTCTCCAACAGCCGATCATAGACGGGGTCGCTGAACGCGCCGTAGTTTGAACCAGCACCAGTTTTGATGAGCTCTAAATGTTCAATGGCATCACTGGTTATGGTTCCCCAGCTCGCATCGGCAAACTGATAATCGCCTCGGTCGAGCGCGGCGTAATGGATGGCATTGTCATTGGCCTGCAGCGAGATTTTGACCCAAGGCGCGATCGATTGCCAATTGGCTTGCAGGACTGGGGCAATCTTGGGAACCTCGCCCGAGTTTCGGTGGGCGAATGTTAAGACCAGTGGCTTTGTGGGGCCATAGCCGGCAGCTTCCAACAGGGACCTCGCCTTGGCAACCCGCGCCTCTTGCGATTGACCTTTTGAGGCCAGCGTGACGGTGCCACCAGCATAGGATTTGATCCCTTTCGGCACGATGGAATAGGCAGGCTCTGACCCATCAGCCAAAACTTTCAAGGCAATGAAGTCGCGATCTACCGCCATCGAGAGGGCTTGGCGCACCCGCAAGTCTTTAAACTCCGGCCGGCGCATATTAAAAGAAATATAAGAGGTACGCTGACCTTGGGTAACATGGGCGTAGCCCGGCATATTCCGCTTTATTTCTTCAAGGCGAGAGCCCGAAAAATCAAAATTCATGTCCAAACTACCAGACCGCACCGCCCGTTCAGCCGCAATGACATCTTTGGTTGGATAGAAATAGAGATCGGTCAGACAAACCGAAGCAGCATCAAAAAATGTAGGATTCTTGGTCAGATGGACAAAGTCACCCGCTTTCCATTCCTTGAGAAGATAGGGGCCATTGCCGACAAAATTCTCAGGCTTTATCCACCCATCGCCATGGGCAGCTATAGTCTGCCGCGGTATGGGTGCTGCATTCGCCCAACTCAGAAGGCGTGGCAAATAGGGGGCGGGGCGGCTTAACTTGAATTCGACGGTTTTGGGATCAAGCGCGCGAACCCCTAGGGCCTCTACTGGCAGTTTGCCGTCGCGCACGGCCTCCGCATTTTCAATGAAGAAATAGACGCTAACCGAAGCGGATGGTGGCACCAAAGTCATGAGACGATGCATCCCGGCAACGAAATCTGCCGCTGTAACCGGTGTTCCATCCGACCATTGCGCGTCGCGAAGCTTAAAGGTCCAAGTCAAACCGTCTGGGCTTGTGGTCCAAGATGTCGCCATGCCTGGGGCGACATCGCCATTTGCGAGGTTGGTGGTCAGCCCCATGAAAAGGGCGTCAGCGATACGACCTTCCCATGAGCCATCGAGCTTACTGGGGTCTAAGGTGCCGGGCTCGGCAAAATTGCCGATTTGCAAGGTCCGCGCCGGGTCGGGCTTGTTTCCATTGCCACAGGCGGCTAGCGCCAAAACCAAGGGGATGAGCAGGTGTGCAAGCTGTCTTCGGCGCATATCTTTGTCTTTCAAATGGGCAAAGGTCTGGATTACAGCTGAATATGCGGCTTGCGCGTTGCGCAAGGAACATTTTTGATTTACCCCTTTCCATACGGTAATAACTTGAAAATCAGTCAAATAGACATAAAGCTTAAGCATGCAGAATAGTTTGACCCTTGATGCGCAAACCAAAATAGAGCGCAGCACAGGTGCACCAGGGGGCACAGCGGCACTGGTCAGCCGGCGCCACGAGGTTCATAAATTTGATGGTTTTGTGGAAGCTGCGCGACGCTGGGCCGACACAATGCTTGTCTTGAGCGATCAGGACCGGGCCGTTGATGGTATCTTTAAGGATGCAGGTCGATTTGTTGCGGCTATGTGCGCTGTTTCGATGCGGGAGGAGGGGGTCACCCTCGTCAAATTAAAGGCATTATGCGCGCGCTTTGGCTTGTTGAGCGCGGGCCGCGCGCGCGCAGTCCTCTTATTCTTGCGCTATTTGGGCTATGTTGATGTCTGGGGGCAGAAAAGCGCCAATGGGGCCACCACATATAAAGTCAATCCGACCTTTGTTGCCGCTTGGCGCTTACAATTAGAGGCGATCTTTTCTTCCCTGGCCTTGCTAGACCCGCGCGTCGGTCGGTTGCTGGAGGAGGTCAAGGATGATGCGATCTTTGATACGATTTGCGCTTCGCAGATCGACGAATTGGCCAGTGATGTGGACGCGCTAAATCGCTTCCCAGAAATCACCCAGATTTTTGTCAACCGGGCCGCTGGTTCGCAAGTCCTATGGTATTTGTTGAGTTTTCACCGCGACGATGTGTTTCCTTCACCAAAGCCAGTTCCTTTCAATCCGGTCATTCTGGCTGAACGCTTTAGTGTCTCGACCGTCCATATTCGCCGGATCGTCAATGCAGCCATAAACGCTAATCTCCTGAGATGGGTGGACGAGGGGCATATGGTGTTCACGCCCAAGGCGCTGGCCAATTTATACGACTTTTATGGGGCGCAAATGTCTTGCCTGTTGCGCACCGCTTATCACGTTCTCGACCTTCTCGATTAAGCCCCACATGAGCCCTTAGGCGCTGCGGCAATTTGCGTCAGGCCTTATCCCCTTAAGAGGGCTCGACAACTAACTGTCCAGTCAGTTATATAGATCACATGAATGTGATCGAGCCGAGTGCAAATCAACCAAAATGGACCCGCAAGCCCGAGGCGCGGCCCGATGAAGTGCTGGAAGCGGCTTTGGATGTCTTTGCCGTCAATGGGTTTGCCGCGACGCGGATGGACGACATTGCCAAAGCAGCAGGCCTGTCTAAAGCAGCCATCTATCTCTATTTTCCCTCCAAGGATGATGTGTTCAAGGCGCTGGTAGAGCAGAGGATTGGCGTTCTTCAGGCCCATTTTGATACCGCCGCAAAGGATCAGAAGCGCGATCCTGTGGCGGGTCTTCGCTTGGTAGCCCGCATGTGGGCGACATCCTTTCACGATTTGCGCGTCGCAGCTTTGCCGCGCATCATTTTGGCCGAGGCTTTGCGCTTTCCAGAGCTTGCCGAATTCTATCATCGTACCGTGATTGAACGCACCCAAGGGGCGCTGGTTGAGTTGATTCAAGCGGGCATAGATGCCGGCCTCTTCCGTCAGGTTGAGCCCCTTTTGGCTGCTCGAGCGTTGGTATCGCCCTTGGTGTTTGAGATTTTGCGACGTCAGGCCTTTCCATCCCACACTTCAGGCCCGCCCATGGAAACATTGGTCGAGGCAATTTTTGACTTGTTTTTGAATGGCATTGCCGCCGCCCCTGCGCCCAATGACCGTGGAGTGAAGCCATGAACCGGAAGACGATCTTGACCAGTATTGGTGGCGTGGTCGGCCTTGGGGCCCTCTGGGCTGTCGGGAGCTGGCTCTTGGTGGGACGCTATCATGTGTCGACCGACAATGCCTATGTGCGCGCTGATATCACCATGGTGGCCGCCAAGACCGAAGGCTATGTCCGCAAGATTGACGCCCATGATAATGCAAAAGTCTTGTCTGGGGCCTCGCTCGTGATCTTGGATCCCCGCGACAGTCAAGTCAGTGTTGCCGCCGCCGAAGCAGATCTCGCGCGTGCTAAGGCAGAGGCTGCCCGGGCGCGCGCAGAGGCCCGCCGCATCGCCTCTGAGGCCAATCGCATGGGGGCAGAAGCCTTAGCCTCTGCTGCCGGCGCTAAACAAGCCATGGCGATGGCCGATCAAGCCCGCGCGGAAGCCCGTGGCCGCACCCTCAGCGTGGCCGTCGCCTCTGAACAAGTGGCCACTCAATCAGATCTGGTGGTCCAAGCCCAAGCCTCCTTGCGCGCGGCAGAAGCGGCCAATCAGGTTGCAGAAGCTGATCGCGGTCGTTTTGCGGCTTTGGCTAAGCAGGGCTTCGTCTCTCAAGCGCGGATGGATCAGGTAGAAGCCCAAGCAAATGCTGCCGCAGCTCGGGTTGCTGAAGCGCGTGCTGCCGTTGCGGTCGCCCGTCAACAAGTCACGGTCCTCAATGCCTCGCGCGCCAAATCGAGCAATGATGTGGGGTCCGCAGGGGCAGGGGCCTTGGGTGCCCAATCAGGGGCGGAAAGTGCTTTGGCCAAAGCGCAGGCTGCCGCTGCTGGGGCCGCTTCAGGGCGCAGTGCCATCGGCTCGGCTGAGGCCTCCATTCAAGCTGCCGATGCAGCTGTGCTTGCCGCCCAAGCCCGCCTCGATGCAGCAAAGCTGGGCCAAGGCTAT
>NZ_JADCBK010000127.1 GCF_020253525.1 Aquidulcibacter sp. | reverse complement strand
GGATGGACGTCCCGCCCTGGCTGACAGCGCGCGAGAGGGTTTGCCCCGCCTCACAGACGCGAAACTGTCCAGTTTGGTCCGAGAAGTTATAGACGGCAACCGGTACCGGCCGCTCAGCCGCTGGCAAGCTTTGCAACAAGCGCTGGGTGCTGGTTTGTTGTTGGATCGTCGGCAGCGACGGGTTCTTGCCCATTGGCGATAGCTTGGCTGCGGTGGGCACACAGCCCCCCAAGGCCAACAGGCTGACGCAAAAAACGAGGGCGCGCATCATTTGATTTCCACAAAGAGCGGCACCACCAACGTAGTGACTTCACCAGTCGTGTCATTGGTAATGGTGATGGTGACATTGACGAGATCGCGCACAAACTCAATCGTCTGCCCACCGAGAGCGATCTTGCCGCGCTCTTGCGGATTTTCGCCAAAGATGGCGTCCACAATCTGCGATGACACCGCCGACAACAGGCGCGATTGCAATTGCCGTGCAAAGGCATCGGCCTGCGATGTGCTGGTCGATGCCCGCTTGTCGCGATAATCATTCTGGGCGTTTGCTACGCCAAGAAGATGGTTCGAATTAAACGGATTGCCGCCAAATGTTGGATTGACCGGCTTGTAATTCAGGTCTTGCGCCCGAAGTGCTGAAGGCTGACCCAGAGCGATCATGCCCACACCGATCAAGCCGACGAGATGAAGCGCGCGAACAGGCCGCGACGCCAGCGTCAAAAAATTTGCCATCATGCCCCCCCACCAATGAGGTCATTTGTTTTATGGAATACGCACACTGGAAATACGCGCTCGAAGCAGGGTGCCGAAACAAGGCCACCGCCCAGAACCGAGCCGCTTAATCTTTTATTAACTTACAGGTAACAGGCTGGCAATCACAAAAATATGGTAAACTAGAAATTAATACAGTTAATTTTATCATCTTGATTTGGTTACTAAAGGTATGAAAATTCTCCTATTTGGAGAAAACAGCCTTTCTATTACAATCGGGCTACAGCGGCCTGTTATCCGCAAGCACATGTAATACTGTCATATACTTATAGATTTACTTTAAACACCAAAGCAAATGCGCAAGTTAGCGTCATAAAATCCCTTGAAAGATAGGATAAGGCAGACAATGCGTCAGTTATATTTGACGTCTAATTTGCCGCCAAAAATCAAGCCACTGATCTTGGATCGCGAAACTATCCACAGATTATGGCGGAGATTGCTCACGCTCTTGCGCCTAAGGGGCGGTGCGGCCTGAAATCGTCAAATGCCCCGCGTTCCACGTGGCGCTTACCCCATAAACATCGGCCAAGGTCTGCGATGTCAGGGCTTGGACTGGGGGCGCTTGGACGACAAGCTTGCCCTGGTTCAGCAGAATGATCTCGTCACAAAAGCGCGCAGCCAGCGCCAAATCATGGAGCACGACCAGCACCGCGTGCCCAGACCGGGCCTGCGCCTGCAGGGTCGCCAAAACGTCAAAGCTGTGCCCCGGGTCGAGGGCCGCAGTAGGCTCGTCGGCAATCAGGGCCGGTGCCTGACTGGCCAGCGCACGGGCTAAATGGACACGCGCAAGCTCCCCACCCGACAGGCTGGTGACGGCGCGATCTTCAAAGCCCAAAAGCGAACAGCGCGCCAGAGCCTCTTCAATGGCGGCGGCATCTGTTGGTGCAAGCCGGCCCATAGGGCCTCCATAGGCAAAGCGTCCCAAGGCGACGGCCTCACGCACGCCAATCGGCCAAGCCAATTTGCGGGCTTGGGGGAGGTAGGAGACACGCAAGGCCCGCTGCTTGGCGGAAAGACTTTCGGCAGGCTGGCCATCTAACTGAGCGGATCCTGCGCTTAGAGGCTGCAGGCCGAGTAAGGCGCGCACGGCGGTGGTCTTGCCTGCACCATTGGGGCCCAAGAGGCCGACCAACTTGCCGGGCAGCACTTCAAACGAGACGGCATTAAGGAGGTGCGCGCCTTCTAAGGTGACCGTCGCGCCAGACAATTTTAGGCTCATTGGTCGGCCTCCAACGCGCGGCGCCGGACCGCAATCCAGATGAAGATGGGCGCGCCGATCAAGGCGGCGACGACGCCCAGCTTGAGTTCTTGGCCTGTTGGGGCAAGCCTTGCGATTAGGTCAGCAAGGACAAGGACAAGGCCTCCAAGCAGCGCCGCTGGTAAGAGGGTGCGCGTCGGATCATGGCCGACAAAGGGGCGCACGACATGTGGCGCAATGATGCCGACAAAGCCGACCGCGCCTGCAATTGATACGGCTGCCCCGGTCAAAAGCCCGGTGCCCAGCACCACCCAGAGGCGCGAGCGGCCGACTTCCAAGCCAATGGCACTGGCCGCCTCTTCGCCTAAAGTCAAAGCCCGCAGGCCGGGGGCAGCGACACCCAGTGCAAGTGTGCCGGCAAGCAGGAATGGGGCTGCGAGGAGAAGGTCCTCAATCGAGCGATTGGCGACAGAGCCCATCATCCAATTCATCATGTCTGACAAGGTGAAGGGGTTTGGGGCCAGATTGAGCAGCAGGGACATGAATGCCCCAGCAAGGCTGGAGATGCCCACCCCTACCAGCACCAGCGTCACCACCGATTGAACCCGTGGCGCGACCAGCGCGACAAGCCCTGTGGCCAGCAACGCACCGAAAATGGAGGCCAAAGGCAGCATCCAAGGCGAAAGCTGTACAAAGCCCCAATAGATCGTAATGGTGGCAAAAAGGCTCGACATGGCCGAAACACCCAGCACACCAGGTTCTGCCAAAGGATTACGTAACAGGCCTTGCAGGGCCGCCCCACTGCCAGCCAAGGCCATCCCCACCAAAAAGGCTGCAAAGGCGCGGGGTAGGCGTATATCCCAGATGATCAGCTCGGCTTGCGTATCCCCTACCCCCACCAAGGCCGCCAGTAATCGGGCCAAAGGCAAGGGCGTGACGCCAATCAGGCTTGAGGCAAGCAGGGCAAGACCGCTTAAGACCACAAGGAGTAAGGTCAGGGCCGTGGCATGGTTTTGTACCTTCATGGCCGCACCTCTGTGGGCAACGCCTCTGCCTTGGTCTGGATACTGCGCCCTGTGGCGGCCATGGCTTCCATCGCGTCCACCATAAACCACCCGCTACAGGCTGTGGCCCCACCATCAAGGCGGGCAACTGGCAAATCCGCCAGCATGTTTCGCACCAAAGGATGGCGCGCTTGGCTCCAATAATCTTGGTGCGGGCTTTGGGCGGTGAAAAAAGCGGTAACAAGCATAGCAGGCCGCTCTGTTACCAAGCGCTCAAGCGGTAGCGGGTTCCAGCCCTCTTGCGTCTGAAAATTGACAAGGCCGGCTTGGCCCATCATGCGATCGACCAAAGAGCCGGGCCCTGTGGTGACGCCCCCTGGGGTGACATACAGGGCTGAAACCTGCGCTGCTGGCTTTAGATGTGCCAGCCTGCGATCAAACTCCGCGACAATTGCTTCCCCGCGTGCAGGTTGTCCCAAGGCGACAGCCGCTTCACGCACATTTTTGCGAACGGCGGCAAAATCCTCCCCCCAGCCAATTTGATGCACTTTAATGCCAGCGCGCTCCAGAAATGGCCCCATTTGCGGCCCTCCCCCATAAGAGCGAATGACCACATCGGGCTTCAGGGCAAGAATGGTTTCCGCATCGGGGCGAACTTGTCGCAAGCCCTTGGCTTCACGCCGCATGAAGGAAAAATCGCGTGTGGCATCGGGTGAGACGGCAAGAATATCGGCCCGATCCGCCAGCTTGACTACAAACTGATCGGCACAAAAATCCAGCGAGACAACCCGTAAAGGCGCTTTGGCGCCAGCTTGTGTGGCCATAGCACTGGGTGACTGCGGCGAGGAACACCCCGCCGCACCCCATAAGAGCACCAAAAGCGCTAGCCTAGAAGCTCGCACGTAAGCCTACCAATGTCTGCCGCCGTGGCGAGCCATAGCCAGTGACGGTCTCATAAATCTCATCGCCCGCATTTTCGACACGGGCAAAGACCGTCAAGTGGCTATTGATCTTTTGGCTCGCGCGCAGGGTCACCAGATCATAGCCCTTGATCACCACGCTATTGCCCGCGTTGTTAAAGCTGTCTCCGACGCGGGAATAGGTGGCCGAGACATCAAGGCCAAAGCCGAACACATAGCCGATTGTGGCAAAGCCTGTTTCCTTCGCGCGTCGGGGCAGAAGGCGATTGAAATTGGCTGTTCCCCGCACCTTATTGCGCGCATCCAACGTCGCAAAGCCCGCCGAAAGGCTCAGATGCTGGGTGGGCTTTGCCTCCAAGGTAAACTCGGTGCCTTCGGCCTTGGTACGCGCGATATTGTCATAGGTCCCGCTTGGCCGACCAACGCAGATGGCCGCCGCATTGCCAAAGCAGGAGACGAAGTCGATCTGGTTAATGGTGTCGCGCTCGAAATAGGTTAGGGAGCCGATCAGGCGACGCGAAAACCATGCCTGCTCGAGCCCAATTTCAGCTGAACTGGCTTCTTCGGCTTGCAGCTTGGCATTGCCAAAGTTGGAAAAGAGTTGAAACGGCGTTGGCGACTTAAACCCATCGGCAAGGGCTGCCCGCACAATCGTATTGCCCTCATTGAACGAGGCCGCAATGGTGGCCCGCGTGTTCAAAGCCTCGCCAAAACTATCATGATCGGTCCAACGCACACCCACAGTTGCCGTGAGCCACGCGGTGGGAGAGGCTTGCCCCTGCAAATAGAGCGCGCTCAACTCACTCTTGGCTCTAAGAGGGGTCGGATTAGGGTTGGTTACAGATGGGCTTGCCGTGCGCAGACGCGATTGCTCAAACTCGCCCCCACCAAGGATTTGAAACTGGGGCGTGACATCCAGACTGGTTTGGAATTCCGCCCTTCGATTGGTGCCAGTACCGACAAAGGTGTTTTGAACGGCCAAAGTGGGGTTTAGATTGGTGCGGTCGGTCTGTGTTTCGCTGAAACCAAAGCGGGTGCGTGACCGGCCGTCCAATAAGGTCAGATTAGCCCCCGTATAGACGATCAATTCCTCGGTCTTGGACCGCTCTAGGGTATCGGACAAAACAAAGCTTGGCGCGGGGAAACCATCAATGCCAACATCGCTATCCGACCAAAAAACGCGCGCCTCCAAGCTCAGCTGATCATTCAACGCATAATCAAGCCGACTCTGAACGAGCGTGTTTTTATAGCCGTCGCGTTCTTTACCGG
>NZ_JADCBK010000126.1 GCF_020253525.1 Aquidulcibacter sp. | reverse complement strand
CCATAAAGCACCAAGGCTGGGGGTGGTAGCTTATCGGCCGCCCGATAGGCCTTCTCCATCAAATTCACCAGCCCATAGACGGCATCTAATCGGGTCGCAAAAATCATGTTTGGATCACGGCCCAAGCGGCGCAACATCTCGATATTGTCCGATGCCATAATCGTGCGCGTTACAGTGCGAGGCGGGTCAAACGGCTTGCGGGATACGGGTAAATGCGCGCTTGTCCATAATGAGATCCGGTAGGCCAACGGTAAGTTGGACCAGCCCCATACAGCGGGTGCAATCAAGACAAGCCTATCCGCCGCAAGGCCCTCTGCCTCTCCGGCGGCCGCCAATATGGTTGCCGCCCCCATGCTTTCACCCACCGCGACAATGGGTACGTTCCGATGGGTCTGCCGCGCCACCTGCAAAGCCGTACGCAGATCCTGGATCATCAAGGCTTCATTGCCCCAAACCCCGCGCTGGGGCGAGCGACCAAACCCGCGGGCGTCATACGCATACGTCGTGATGCCATGGGCCGCCCAATAGGGCGCAGCTGTCTCAAACGCGCGCGCATAATCATTCATGCCGTGGAGTGCCACGATGATGGCTTTGGGCTCTGCCGATTGCGCCTTCCAAGTGGAAAGACCGAGCGCCGTGCCATCGAAGCTGACAAACTGGGTCGGGGTAAAGCGCGGGCCTTGATATTCAGGTCCCGGAATCTGGGCATTTTGGCGCACGGGCGTGCAAGCGGCCAGCAAAACGCCCGTTAGCGCCAGTAAAGCTGTGGTCCACCGCTTCACGATTAGCCCAAACTTATTCCGCAACCCCGCTCGCATCCTCAAGCTCATCATCGGGCGAGACAGGATTTGCAATTTCGCCTGGAACGCCCAAGCGATAAACCCCCTTGAAGCCATTGGGATCAATGACCTTACCTTTGCGGTAAATACTGATCTGGCCAGAGCGCGCCAAATGAATGGCCGCCTGGCGTACAGATGGCAGACGTTTGCGCCACCCATCTGGATCCTCGCCCGTATAGACGGCGCGGGCGACTTCGGTTGGATCAATCGTCCGGCCTTTTTTCGAGGCGGCGATGAGGGACAAAATGGCAGCTTCTTCCGGGCTCATGGCTTTAGCTCCTCGCCGCTTTCATCATCTCACGCGCGATGACGATTTGTTGGATTTGGCTGGTGCCTTCATAAATGCGGAAGATACGCACATCGCGGTAGAAACGCTCAATGCCATAATCGGCAACATAGCCTGCGCCGCCGAAAATCTGCACCGCCCTGTCAGCCACGCGACCAACCATTTCAGAAGCATAATATTTGGCCGCTGCGGCTTCCAACGTGATCGATTGACCAGAATCGCGCAAGCGCGCCGCATCCAACACCATAGACTTGGCCGCATAGGCTTCGGTTTTTGAATCGGCCAACATGGCCTGGATCAATTGATGCTCGGCAATTGGTTTGCCAAATTGCTGGCGCTCCATCGCATAGGCTAGGCTATCGGCAATCAGGCGCTCGGCCACGCCGACGCAGACTGAAGCAATATGCAGTCGCCCACGGTCGAGCACTTGCATCGCCACTTTAAAGCCCTCGCCCTCCCCGCCTAAGCGGTTCTCGACTGGAACTTTCACATTGTCGAAATAGACTTCGCAAATATGGGCACCTTGCTGGCCCATTTTCTTTTCAGGCTTGCCGATGCTGAGCCCGGGGCTATCGCGCTCAACCAAAAAGGCGGTGACACCTTTGGCCCCTTTCACGTCAGGACTTGTCCGCGCCATGACAGTAAACAGGCCCGCCTTATTCGCATTGGTGATATAGCGCTTGGAGCCATTCATCACATAATGGTCGCCCTCCAGACGTGCTGTCGTTTGCACTGCGGCAGAATCAGAACCTGCTTCGGCCTCAGTAAGACAGAAGCTGGTGACGATCTCGCCTGAGGCAATGCCTGGCAGATATTTCTGCTTTTGTGCTTCTGTCCCGAACATAACCAAACCCTGCGCACCAATGCCCACATTGGTGCCAAAGCACGAGCGGAAAGCAGGGCTCGTACGGCCGAGTTCAAACGCCACACGGCATTCAGCCTCCATCGACAATTCCAACCCACCATAGTCGGCAGGAATCGTCAGACCATAGAGACCCAATTCCTTCATCTGAGCGACAATCGCATCAGGCACGGCATCTTCTTCAGAGACTTGCGCCTCAATCGGGCGCAGCTTTTCGGCAACAAAGCGGGCAACCAAGCTGACCAGCTCTTGGGTGGTCTCAGAATCATAGGCCATTGGCATCTCCTGAAGCAGACATTCTTGTATTATTCGCTCAGCACTTTAAGACCCACCCCACCCTCCTGACGAGTCCTAAAAGAAAGCCTGTTGCACATGAGCGAGAATACCCCATCCAAACCACAATTAGTCACCGAGGGTGAATTTGCGGGCTGGTCCACGTGGGGCAATGGCTCGGACCCATTTGAGACGCTGACTGGCCCCTTTTATATGAAGCCCGTGTCAGAGGGTGGATACATTTGTGCCTTTATGCCTGAGGAACGCCATTGCAATGGCATGGGCAATATCCATGGCGGCTGCCTCATGACCTTTGCGGACTTTGCTCTTTTTGCCCATTGTCATGACTATATGAATGAGCAGCCCTGTGTGACGATGCAGTTTGAGAGCCAATTTGTTGGTGGTGCCAAGCCCGGTATTTTGATCGAATCAACCGCTGATATTGTGCGGGCAACCCGTACCATGTTGTTCGTCCGTGGCGTGCTGACCCAATCGGATAAGCCAGTGCTTGCCTATTCGGCGATCCTAAAACGCATAGGCATGTGACTATATCCCGCATTTTTGCATGTCTCGTCTGACATAAATTCGGGACAATTGCGGCGCGAATGGGGCGAAAAGGGTAGCCATTTACCCACGGTTCATCTGGGGGACAAGGTTCCGCCACAATCTGTATCTTATTGATCACACTACCTATTTGCACGCCTAACATGACAGAATGGTTAGTTGCGGAAGTGGGGTGCGAGACCCTACCTTTGACGTGTCGAAAGGCTCTCCTCCCCTCTGAGCGCGTTTTGATCCAATGGATCAAAGTTGCACTCAAAACCAATAATGGAGCAACAGCTCATCCGATCTTTCTTAGCCAGATAGATCGGGGTTGCTCTAGACGACCGACAAAGAGCGGCGTCACACCCCGGGAGCCTTTGGATCAAAAAAGCGATCGTCCCTTAGCCACTCAGGCTTGTGGGATGTGGTCGCAGAAGGAACAAAGGAACTATATCATGCGTATTTTCGCTCTCGCTGTTTTGGCCGTTACCGCTTTTGCTTCGGCTCCTAGCTTTGCTCAAGATGCAGCTGGCCAAGTCTATATCAATGGTGGCTACAACCATTTCCAAACCAAGACTGCTGATACCGGCACGGTGAACGGCCGTATTGGCTATCAAATCACCCCGAACTTTGCCGTTGAAGGCGAAGGCGGTTTTGGCGTCAATGACGACAAGGTCAATGGTGTGACCGTTAAGAACCGTGGCACTTTGGGTGCCTTCGCTGTGGCCAGCGCACCTGTGGCAGAGCGCCTGTCGCTGATCGGCCGCGCCGGCTATGTCCACCAATGGGGTGAAGCGAAGACCGGTGCTGTAAAGGTGAAGGATGACGATGGCTCGTTCGCCGTCGGCGTGGGTGGCCAGTATATGCTCGACGATGCCAATGGTATCCGTGTGGACTATACACGCTATACCGAAGGCAAGGGCAGCAATGGCTACGCCGTTAGCTATGTCCGTAAATTCTAAAGCCACACGGCTTTAATGCCAGAAATAGAAAAGCCTCCTCAGTTTTGGGGAGGCTTTTTTGCTTAAGCCCCCCTGCCCTAGGGCAGAGCCTTCACCCCATTGCGCGCGATCACACGCTTGACGACACTTAAATCATCGACGCGCTTGGCGATGGTATAAAGTTTCGGCGCATGGGCCTGATACCAATCCGGCTTCGGCCGCCACTGGATCAACATCCAGATGTAAAGATCAAGTGTGCTAAACGTCTCCCCTAGAAACCACGGATGGCTCACCTGTTGCTCCAGATGGAGCATCAAGCGCTTGCGGTGCTGGTCGGTCCGGGTGCGCAGGGGCCCCGCCTCATCCTGATCCGCCCATTTCATAGGATAATCGCCATAGGTGAAGGTTGGATAGATTGCGGCATTGATAAACATCAACCAACGCCAGAAAGAGGGGCGCAGGCCACTATCTAGTGCTGGTACCAAATCCAGATCAGGCCGTGAGTCGTGGATTGTCAGCACAATCGCGGCTGTTTCTGTTAGGACAGTGCCATTGGGGAAGACCAAGGTTGGGACTTGGCCCAAGGGGTTGGTGGCGTGCAGGCCCTCGCTTTCAAGCCCATGATCGCCCCAGCACGCCACCTGCACCCGGAAGCGAACGCCCGCCATTCCAAGAACAATCTCGGCGAGCATTGATCCGCCGCCATTACCAACAAATAGGACAGGATCAGTCGCCTGCGTCGTCACCATGGCTTAGCCACCGCCACCAAATTGTTCAGACCAAGCCTTTACCTGATCTTCTTCAATCTTGGCAAACAACAGGTCTGGCACGTGGGTTTGAAGCCCATGCGGCAGGGCGTCCAGCAAACTTGCATCATCGGCTTTTGGCCACATCCGATTTTTCTCTGGCACACCAATGCCATCCAAAATCCGCCCTGCGGCTTCTGGCACAAAGGGTTGGGCCAAGATGGCAAAAAGTGCGACGAGGTTCAGGCCTGTACGAACCCCAACAGCGGCTAAAGCTTCATCCGTTTTGATCGCTGTCCAAGGGGCTGCCGTTTGCAGATATTCATTGCCCAAAGCCCACAGGGCCCGGGTTTCTGCGGCGGCTTTGCGGAACTCCATCTCTTCATGGAAGGCGGTGATTGTCGCAATCTTGGCAGAGACTTCGGTCCACAATTTGGCTTCGGCTTCGCCCGCCACACCGATTGCAGGCACTTTGCCTTCAAACTTGGCCGCAGCAAACTTCATGATGCGATTGACGAAATTGCCCAGCACATTGGCAAGGTCCGAATTCACCGTGGCTTGAAAGCCTTCGAGCGTAAAAGCTGCATCAGAGCTTTCAGGCGCATTAGCCATCAGATACCAGCGCCAATAATCGCCAATGAGAAGTTCCAACGCTTGATCCATAAAGATACCGCGCTTTTGGCTGGTGGAGAATTTCCCCCCATACCAGGTCAACCAGTTGAAGGCCTTCAAGCGGTCAACCAGTTTCCACGGCTCGCCCGAGCCCAGAATCGTGACCGGAAAGGAGACCGTGTGGAATGCCACATTGTCTTTGCCCATTACCTGCACATAGGTCACATCCGCGGCACCTTGATCATTACGCCACCAACGCTTCCAGTCACCACCTGTGGCCTCCGCCCATTCTTCGGTCGCGGCGATATATTCGATGGGCGCATCAAACCAGACATAGAAGACTTTGTTTTCAAAGCCCGGGCGAGGTTTCCCATCTTTCAAGACCGGCACACCCCACGACAGATCGCGCGTGATGGCCCGATCCTGCAACCCTTCGTCTAGCCACTTATAGGCAATGGAGCGCGCCAAATGCGGCCAATCCTGCGCGGCATCGACCCACGCGCGGATCTTCTCTTCCATCAAGGGCTGACGCAGGAAGAGATGGGCGGTGTCGCGTACCTCAATATTGGTAGAGCCCGAAATTTTTGAGCGCGGGTTCTTCAGCTGCGTGGGGTCGAGCAAGGAGCCGCAATTATCGCATTGGTCGCCGCGCGCATCCTCAAACCCACAGATTGGGCATGTCCCCTCCACATAGCGGTCGGGCAGAAAGCGGGCGTCATCAATGCAATAGACCTGTTTGGTTACGCGCTCTTCCAACAGGCCATTGGCCTCCAACATCTCGGCAAAATGTTGGGTCAGGGCATAGTTTTGGGCGCTGGATGAACGGCCAAACCAGTCAAACGATAGATGGAAGCCCTCGCCTGCCTTGCGCTGAATGTCATGCTGCTCATCGCAATAGGCTTTGGTCGACATGCCCGCCTCTGCCGCGGCCAATTCAGCCGGCGTGCCGTGCTCGTCAGTTGCGCAGATGAACAGGACCTCATGGCCTTGCAGGCGACGGAAACGCGCATGCACATCCGCGGGCAACATCGACCCCGCCAAATTGCCGAGATGTTTGATGCCATTAATGTAAGGAAGCGCAGAAGTGATGAGAAAACGAGCCATGGCCATGATGTAGGCGATTTGAGCGCGCCATCCAAGGCTTGGACCGCATAAGCCCCAGACAAAACATGACGCAAAAAAATAGGGCCGGCTGAACCGGCCCCAGTTTGGGCATCGTGAGGACGTTGGAGGCGTAGGGGCTAACGATGCCGGTTGATTTAGTGCCGGTCAGATGCGGCCATGCCCAAAAGGCCAGAGGCGACTGCGGAAAGCCAGGCGGCGACAATAAGGTTGATCATGGTTGTTATCCTTTGTGTGAAGCTCGGGGAGGAGCGGGTTTGGTGGGGTTTAGAGACGAATTATGGAGGGCGAGAGGAGATGGCGTGGAGGAAGATTGAGCTTTAGGCGCGCTCTGCGGCGGCCATAGAAGCTAGACCTGCGCCTAAAAGGCTGAGCCAAGCGGTGATTGCGAGCGTGATCATGGTGGTTTTCCTTGTTCGTTTTTTAGAGGGGGAGGTTTTGGGGGAGGGTTAGAGCGTTTTGCTTAGTTGCGTTCGGTGGCTGCCATTGTGGCCATGCCGGCACCTAAAGCGCTGAGCCAGATTGTGACGATAAAAGTGATCATGTTGGTTTCTCCTGTTGGTCTGTCGTTGTGTTTGTGCTGCACTGCTGTAGTGCATGGGTGTATTACTACTATAATACACCACATGTGTCAAACACATTTTTTGCCCTGTGTGCATTTTTTTGCAGATTTGCGTTTTGGGGCTAAAAAAGGCATGGAGCGGCCATGACTTCCGAGAACCTAGACAGGCGCTTTTGCGTTGCCCCGATGATGGAATGGACAGACCGGCATTGCCGGGCGTTTCACCGTACGCTGTCTAAAGGTGCCCTGCTCTATACAGAGATGGTCACGGCGGATGCTTTGATGCATGGCGATAGAAACCGCCTGATCGGCTTTGACGCGTGTGAACACCCTGTTGCGATACAAATTGGTGGCTCTGATCCCCATAAGCTTGCTGAAGCCACCAAAATTAGCACGGACTTTGGCTATGGGGAGATAAATTTAAATGTCGGCTGTCCATCCGACCGCGTGCAGTCCGGACGGTTTGGCGCTTGCCTGATGCGAGAGCCTGACTTGGTGGCAGAATGTGTGAGTGCCATGCAAGCCGCCACGCATTTGCCCGTCACGGTGAAGAACCGGCTGGGCGTGGATGACCAAGACCCCCACGAAAGCCTATTCAACTTTGTCGAGACAGTAGCCCAGGCTGGGGTGACCGTTTTTATTGTGCATGCGCGCAAGGCTATCTTGAAGGGCCTGTCGCCCAAGGATAATCGCGAGATCCCGCCCTTAGACTATGATCTGGTGCGCGCACTCAAAGCAGCCCACCCCCAGCTCACCATCATTTTGAATGGGGGGATCAGCAGTATTGAGCAGGCCCAAGAAGCGGTTAGAGGCCTAAATGGCGTGATGCTCGGCCGAGCTGCCTATCATGATCCGTCCCTTCTGGGGCGGGTGGATCGGGAGATTTTGGGACACGATACTGAGCTTGTGCGCCCTGAAGAGGCTTATCGCGCCTATCGGCCCTATGTGGAGCGGCGCTTGGCCGAGGGCGTGCCGCTGCATGCGATTACCCGCCACATGCTGGGCCTATTTGCGGGCAAGCCCGGTGCCCGCATGTTCCGGCGGCAATTGGGCGAAGAGAGCCGCGCAGGCGCGGGCATTGAAGTCTATGACCGCGCGCTGGAGCTGATTGAACGCGAAGCCACCCGCTTTGCCAATCGCGGCGAGATCGCGGCCTGATGCCGCCACTCCAAGACCTTTTGATTCTGGTAGCAGCCATGGCAGGGGCTGGTGTGTTTGCCGGCCTCATCGCAGGGCTGTTTGGCGTCGGTGGCGGGACAGTCCTCGTCCCTGCCCTTTTTTATGCGTTTGGCGTGTTTGGACTGGGCGGGGAAGCCAATCTGCATGTGGCGGTGGGCACCAGCTTGTCGACCATCATCACCACCTCGCTGCGCTCGGTTGCCGCCCACCGCAAGCATGGGGCGGTAGATGAGGGTGTTCTCAAAGGCTTTATTCCATGGATCGCTTTGGGGGCCATCATTGGCGCGGTGCTGGCAGGCTTTGCCGATAAGGCAACCTTGGGCTTGATTTATGGGGCCTTTGCCATTGCCTTGGCGGCCTATATGGGCCTTGGCAAGGAAAGCTGGACCATCATGGCCGACGTCCCGACCGGGCCAGCACGCGCCGGCGTTGGGGCCAGCCTTGGTGCCGTTTCGGCCCTGATGGGCATAGGTGGCGGGGCCTTTGGCTCTGCCGTTATGACTTTGGCCGGCAGGCCAATCCATCAGGCAGTGGCGACCGCTTCAGGCTTCGGCGTCGCCATTGCGGTGCCCGCGACCTTGGGCTTTATCGCGATGGGCTGGGGCGCGGAAGGCAGACCGCCTCTGTCGCTCGGCTATATCAATGTGCCGGGCTTTATCATTTTGGCGCTCTTGACCGGGGCTGTTGCCCCTTATGGCGCCAAGCTCGCCCACCGTTTAGACAAAACCATGCTGCGCCGCGCCTTTGGAGCCTATCTGGCCTTCACGGCCCTAGCGGTGGTGATCAAGGCGCTGGTGACTTAGGCTTCTTCCACCAATCATTTTCTACTGTCATTGGCGCGGCCATTGGGTGCAGTTCTAACTGGATTTCATGCCCCTGCTGCGCACGAAGTTCGAGGACCCACAGCAATAATTCTTGCACGCGGCGGGCTGAATAAAGAACTGCGACCGCGACACCCATGGCCATGACCATGACTTGGTTGTTGATTAGAGGCTGAGGCCAAACAGAACCAAGGCTGTGAGCCATGAGCGCTCCGAAATAAGCAAAGGCCAAAATCATCCAGACCCAGAGTATCAACCCACTGAGCCTTGTCTTAGACCCCGGAATGCCACTTCTGAATGCGAGGTTTTGACCGTTCGATTTAGGCAGATTTTGCGAGGCGACCACCGCACCTAGGCCGTAAATTACAAAGACCGCGACCGTGACGAGAGGATATATTGGATTGCTGAAAAATGCGACGTTACTGCTTTCGTTCACAAAGTAAGGCAACCCAATAAGGATCAATACCAGCGCCGATAAGGATGCATCCGCGCGCGCCTCGGCAATCGCGCAGGTGATTTTTGTTTCCACGTCCGGCGCAATTTGGCGTTTCGTCGGGGAGAAAATCCTTCGAAAAGTCAGCGGCTGATAGTCTGGAAGGACACGCTTTGTCATTTCGTTGGCCGCTCCACCTGTAGCGAACTGGGCTCCCGAATGGCGTCGTCGCTGTCGGCCTCAAGAGCCAAGTGGTGCCCTTGCTGTGCGCGCAGATCGAGGACCCAGCCCAACCTTTCTTGCGCAGCAGCAATCCCGGCGGCAAGCCCCAAAATGGCAGCGAAAACCATCATCTCAACGGAATAGGTATCAAAAATTCCACCCCGGTGTTGGCCAACAACATAGCTGTAAACCAATGCAAGTAGAAAGACAGCCAAGGTCGCATGGAACATCATCTTGATGAAACGGCTAACACGTGTCCGTGCAAGGGGAATTCCGCTTTGAAACAGGACATTTCGTCCGCCAGTTCGTTTCGCCAAATTGTTCCCAATCGCATAAATCAGCGCCACCGCGACGAACATCATCGCAAGTGAAATTTCGGCTTTTATATCGGCGCCGCTAAAGTCCTGTCTCCACACACCAAAGTGATAGATGAGGCAAATAAACACCAGAAACGATGCCATTGCCGCAATCGTGCCGATAGCCTCCGCAATTGCACAGCTAATCCGCGTCTCCACATCGGGCGCTAAAGGCCGCTTGTCGGTCCAGAACAGGATTTGATTGGGGCTTGGGTGTTTGTCAGACATGGAGGAGCCTCGCTCTTTCATTTGGTTGGCCGCTCGTACCAAGCAGTGCGAGCTCCCTTGGCATCTTCGCCATCCGTGTCGAGTGGCAGCTTATGGCCTTGTTCTGCCCGCAGCTCGAGAATCCAGCGGGCTCTGACGAGAATTGAGCTTCCGTAGCTTGCCAGCGCGCAGGTTGCGTAAAGACCAGCCAATTCTGCGAAGTAGAGGTCGCTTCGCTCAGCCATGTTCAGCATCAAAAGAACGAGGTTAACCATCAGGCCAGCTAGGGCAGCCATCGCGATCACCAAAAGAATTCGGCTCAAACGGGTCTGATCCGTGGGAACACCACTTTGAAAAACCGAACGTGGAAACCACTCATGTGCGCCAGTCACGAGCAAGAGGATTGATGCAAACACCATCAAGAGTGGGCCAAAGATCGATTGCGCAACGGAAATATCCTCCGCTTCCCCAGCGCGAATGAGGAGCAGGAAACCGATAAACATCAGACTGCTCACCACTTGAACACCAGCTGTCCCAATCTCGGAAATCGCGCAGCTAATCCGCGTCTCCACATCGGGCGCTAAAGGCCGTTCGTCGGTTCGGAACAGGATTTTATTGGGGCTTGGGTGCTTGTCAGACATGGGGAAAGCCTTGCTGGATCAATTCGTTGGTCGCTGAAACCAAGCAGGCCCCGACTTCGGGCTGGCCGCCTCGCCATCGGCACGTTGCGCCGACACCTGGCCCTGCTCTGCCCGCAGATCGAGAATCCATTGAATGCGTTCTTGGATGGCGCGCAAGGCACTCAATAGCGTCAGAAGCGCCGTCACCAACAAGGCTGTTCCACGAGTTTCATAGAGTTGCTCAAGCTGCGCGGTAAAAACATATCCCGCTGCCGCCGCTGCAAAGGTCCAAATCATTGCAAGGGTTGCTGCAGATGACAGAATGCTGGTCACGTGGGTCCGCTTGCCCTGAATGCCGCATTGAAAATCCCTAGAGTTCGCTTGAGCTAGGCTTGCGAAGATACCCAGGCTTGCCAGCACACAAATAGCCAAAAGGAAGAATTCCCAACCGTCAATAGAAGGCTGAAACTTTATCAAATCATCGAGATTCAAAGCGATGGCCAACAGAGACAAGCCCGCGAAGCCACCCCCAACTTGTTCTTTCATCTCCTGCACTGCCGAGTTGATTTTATCGTCAATGCTCGGCGCAATCGGACGAGAATCCTTGAAGAACAGAAACTTGCGGACTTCGGCGGTGTGGCTAACGGGTTCAGTCATGCTTTAATTCTCCTCAGACGTTCTTTCGAAGCTGGGCGATACCGGATGATGGACTGGTGCTTCAGTCAGAGTCTGCCCTTGGAAAGGCTTCTCTATGTTTTTCTGGCCATTCAGAACTTTTATCCATTGAATTGTTTCATACACTTTCACCAAATCCGAAATGGCCCACAAAGCTGAGAAACTTACACTGGCCAATAGGTAATGGAAAAACACTCCGCTCAAAACTAAGTTAGACGACGGAAAATCACGGCTGAATAAGTAAGTTACAATCGTGACGGTTAAAACAAGTGTTTGCCAAACAAGCAAAAGAATGCCTGCCGAAAGAAGTAAATTTGACGGCAAAAAAATGCTCTCAGACTTGCCCGAGTGAAACTGGGGCCAAGCAGCGCGAGATTTTCGAACTGCCCTCATGCTCCAGAACCAAGTTATCCAATAGGGAAGCCACCAAAATCCCAATAGATCGGCTAGCCACCCATTTCCAAAATCCTTCGTATTCTCAATGAGCACGAGTGAAGACGAAAATGCCATGCTGACCGCAAGAATGAAGCCAATCATCGCACGATCAATCTCACCCAATGCCGCTTGAATTTTCGTCTCCCGATCTGGGGCGATTGGCCCATATTTTCCTTGGGGCACCGACGGTGCAACGGGCGGCTCTGAACTTATAAGAAAAGCCATCACCCCGTCCTATAAAGTCTTAGCCCAGCTGGGCAATTGGGGTTCTTGTTCGGCTTGTTTAGTGGGCGCGGTTTGATTCCGACGAATGTCTTGGACCCACTCAAGAGTTTCCAACGCAGCGGCGATCATGGCGCATACACCTAGGCACCCACCGAGAACTTGAGGAACACTCAAGAAGCGCAGCGCCGAAGAGGAGTCCCGGCCTTGCGTGAAGTCAAAGTAAGAGGTTGCAACCACCAAAACAAAACCCCCCACCCAAACAACGGCAGCCACCACACTGATGAGGAGTGAGGGCGTCCTCCAGCTCCGCACCCTACCAGTAATCAAAACAGGTTGGATAGAAAGTCTTCGAAAGAGTGATTTGCCGCCCGCAAAAAGCGCAATGACACTGATGACCAAGAAGATCGAGCTCGCATAGATGCTCACTTGCTCGAGGAATGTCGTGCCTGCGTCGTCCAACCCCAGCTTGCCAAACAGGGGTACGCAGCCTGCCAACGTTAGCATCAGAGTGAACAGACCACTGATCAGAAAGCCAAAAACCTCGTTTAAGCCAGCCGTGATCTTGTCTTCCGGCGTTTGGGCGATCTCAATCCCAAGCTTGTTTGTCGGTCTACCCAATCCCGCCTCCAATCACGCACCACCTTCAATAGGGGAAGGCTAAGGCCAATTGGGCGATCTGGCAACCTAGGATTTGCGCGGGATGGAAAGCCCTACTTAGACCAATTGCTCGACCCGAGCTTCAACGATATCGACCAAATCGCCCATGATTTCGGTGATTTTAAAGTCCTTCGGCGTATAGACGGCAGCGACGCCAAATTGTTTCAAGGCGCGCGCATCTTCTGGCGGGATGATCCCGCCGACCACCACGGGGACATGTTCCAGTCCTGCCGCGCGCATGCGGGCCACCACATCGCGGACGAGATCGAGATGCGAGCCTGAAAGGATCGACAGACCCACCGCATGGGCCTTCTTTTCGGCGGCGCGGGCGACGATTTCTTCCGGTGTCATGCGGATGCCTTCATAGGTCACATCCATGCCGACGGCACGCGCACGTGAGGCAATTTGTTCAGCCCCGTTGGAATGGCCATCAAGGCCAGGCTTGCCCACCAAAAAGGCCAAGCGACGACCCAGTTTCTCGCTGAGGACATCGACCTTTTTCGACACGGCTTCAATATCTTCGCCCTCGATATTCACAAGTAGCGAGACACCGGTTGGCGCGCGATATTCGCCATAAACCCGGCGCAGCAAAGCCCCCCACTCCCCCGTGGTGACACCGGCTTTGGCGCACGCAATCGAAGGCTCCATAATATTGCGGTTTTCACGCGCTGCGGCTTCCAATTCTGCCAAAGCCGCCTCGACAGCAGCGCTATCGCGCGCCGCGCGCCACGCATTCAAGCGCTTAATCTGATCGGCTTCCACCATGGGGTCGACCGTCTGGATAGAGCCTTCGCCTGCCGACAAGGGAGATTGTTCGGTGTCGGACCAGCGATTAACCCCGACCACCACTTGGCTACCGCTTTCAATGCCCAACAAGCGGTCGCGATTGGATTGGACGAGGCCTTCCTTCATATAGGGCACAGCCGCCACCGCCCCACCGAGCGCATCAATCTTTGCAAGCTCTGCCTTCGCACCAGCCACCAATTCGGCGACCTTTTTTTCCACGACATGAGAGCCCGCGAACAAATCCTCATATTCGAGAAGATCGGTTTCATAGGCGAGGATTTGCTGAAGCCTCAAGCTCCATTGCTGGTCCCATGGCCGTGGCAGGCCTAAGGCCTCGTTCCAAGCCGGCAATTGCACAGCCCGCGCCCGGGCATCCTTGCTCATGGTCACGGCTAAGGTTTCAAGCAAAATGCGATAGACGTTGTTTTCAGGCTGCGGCTCTGTCAGGCCCAAGGAATTGACCTGCACGCCATAGCGGAAGCGGCGCATGGCAGGATCGGTCACGCCATAGCGGTCCTTACAAATCTCGTCCCACAAGACGTTGAAGGCGCGCATTTTGCACAGCTCTGTCACAAAGCGGATGCCGGCATTGACGAAGAAACTGATGCGGCCAACCACGGCGGGGAAATCCTCTGGCAGAACTTGGCCTTGGGCTTTGACTTCATCTAAAACGGCAATGGCAGTGGCCAGCGCAAAGGCCAATTCTTGTTCCGGCGTCGCCCCTGCTTCTTGCAAATGATAGGAGCACACATTCATCGGATTGAATTTAGGCGTTTCTTTGAGGCACCAAGCAATCGTATCGGCCGTAATTTTCAAGCTGGGGGCTGGTGGGAACACGTAAGTTCCACGCGAGAGATATTCCTTGATCAAATCATTCTGGGTGGTGCCCTGCAGCTTCTTGCGGTCTGCCCCCTGCTCGTCGGCCAAAGCGACATAAAGCGCCAAGAGCCACGCAGCAGGCGCATTAATCGTCATGCTGGTGTTCATGGTCTCCAGCGGAATATCTTTGAACAAGGCCCGCATGTCGCCCAAATGGCTGACGGGCACGCCCACCTTGCCCACTTCGCCCTTGGCCAAGACATGGTCGGCCTCATAGGCTGTCTGCGTCGGCAGATCGAACGCCACCGACAGGCCCGTCTGCCCGGCCGCCAAATTGGCCCGATAAAGCGCATTCGACTTTTCTGCCGTGGAATGGCCAGCATAGGTGCGGAAGATCCAGGGCTTGTCGGGGGCGTGTTGGAAGGGTTTATCGGTCATGCGTGTGTCCTTGTGCACTGCAGCATTGCCATGCCTGATACCTGCTAGGCAAGCGGCAAAATCTTCCAAGAACACTGAAATAGAGAGCCATTCTCGCTAAAATTTGCTTGACCGATAGGAGGGCGGGGATATACATAACATGTTATACAAATGAGCGGTTGATGCCAGATATTCTTCAAGATTTAGGCCATGTGGTGCTGGGAAGCCGTCTGAAGCGCTTGGCAGAGCGGCTTTTGGCCGACGCCACGGCGATTCTCGATCAAGCTGGCCTGGCCATCCAGCCCAGCCATTTGGCGCTTCTAGCAGCACTTGATCGGTATGGCCCCTTAAGCATTATGGAAGCGGTCGCCACTGTCGGCTTTAGCCAGCCCGCCATGACGCGCACCGTGGCCGCCCTGCGCGACGCAGGCCTGATCACCACCGACCAAAATCCGGGCGATGCGCGCGCCAAGCAGATTGCGCTGACCCACTCTGGTCGGGCCATTCTTGCAGAAACCAAACACCGCGTCTGGCCCAAGGTTGGCGCTGCAGTCTCGGACCTTTTAGGTGGGCGCGAACCGGAATTCTTAGCCCTTCTCACCCTTTTTGAAACCCATCTGGCGGAGCGATCCATGTTTGAGCGTGTCACCAATCCTTTCTCCGTGATTCAAGCAAGTGAGACGATCTCGCCTGACTTGGCGAAAGCCTTTTATGACATCAATGCGGCTTGGATCTCTGCCATGTTCAAGTTGGAGCCGCATGATGTGGATGTGCTCAGCAATCCTCAAGCAGAAATTCTCGACCGGGGTGGTGAGATCTTGTTCATCGCCACCGAAAAAGATGGGGTGGTAGGAACATGCGCTCTGATGCCGACCGACGATGGGGCCGTCGAATTGACCAAAATGGGTGTGCTTGACTCCATGCGCGGACAAAAGGCGGGCGAACATTTATTGGCCGCGACTTTAACACGGGCCGAAGAACGGGGGATAGATACCCTCTTCCTGCTCACCAACCACACCTGCGAAGCCGCTCTCCACCTCTATGAAAAGCTAGGCTTTGTGCATGACCCCGACATTATGGCCCGTTATGGCTGCAGCTATGAGCGTTGCGATGTGGCTATGCGCTATCGCCCGCAGGCCGCTTAGATTGGTTTTGTCCGCTAGTTAGAATGGTTCTTCTAGCGGGGCTAAAAACAGCTTGACAAATTATGCTGCAGCGCAGCAGAAGAGTTTGGCTCAGGCAAGGTCCGATTGGGGCTTGAAGCGCACGTTTCTGCCTCTAATTCGGACTATTGAGAAACCAATTTCCACAAAATGCGAAAAACCATCGCGCCAAGCACGTTCAGCGGGAGAGTTCGGGATGACGACAACAGATGTAGCGGCACCGCCAGTTTCGGGTGAGCCCTTGCTCGATCTCTATCCCGTCGGCAAAATTCCACCTGCTTATCATGTCCCCAAAACCATGTGGGGCTGGGCAATCCGCAAAGAGCGCCATGGCCGCCCACTCAAGGCGATGCAGCTGGAAGTTCTGCCGACGCCTGAGATTGATAATGATGAAGTCCTCCTGTTGGTGATGGCTGCTGGGGTCAATTATAACGGTGTTTGGGCGGGGTTGGGTGAACCTGTCAGCGTGCTGGATGGCTATGACCAAGATTATGCCGTTGTGGGTTCCGACGCTGCCGGGATTGTCTGGGCTGTGGGCAAGAACGTCAAACGCTGGAAGCCCGGCGATGAAGT
>NZ_JADCBK010000125.1 GCF_020253525.1 Aquidulcibacter sp. | reverse complement strand
GCTGTCTTGGGTCAAATTGACTTTGAATGAACCGCGCGCCAATTCGAGCGGACCAATTCTCGCCCGCAAGGAAATATCGACCGAACGGCTCTGCCCCGGGCCCAGATTGGTGAGCAGGCTTGGCGATGGACCGTTTTGCGCGACACCAGGCGTTGCAAGCACGCAAAGGGCTGCAATCGTGCGCACCAGCGGGAGTTTTGACATCAGAGGCTCTTTCGTTTCGGCTTTCAGACAAGGCCTATGCTAGGTAATTCTGTCTGAACGCAAGCTGATTGCTTATGGTCGCAAATGTGGCGCTGTCTAGACGCGCGCTGCATCTTCCTGATGAGCCCTTGGGCCCTGTCGCCCAACCAATTTATCCGCCTTGGCAGGCCCTTTGGAGTTCGCGCTGCCAAGTGCCAATCAAGGGCGCAAGCTCATCAGAGGGGCCTTGCCGCTCGCTCAACAAAATATCGACAGCCCGGGCGGCAAGGCCTAAAGCCTCAAAGCCAAATGTAGCGGCATTGCCCGCTTGAACATGGGCAAGTCTGCGCAGGTCTTCATAGGTTCTCTGTTCTGCAAAACCAAAGTCCACTTCACTCTGTAGGCCTTCGAGTGCCCCTAGGTCTGTTTTCAAACTAACCAAATAGCTCCCCCTCAGGGCAGTAAGATCTGGTGGGCTTCCAAACGCGCGCATGACTTTTCTCCGTCTGTTTCCCATGGATACCGACAAATGCTTTCGGCTTTGATAAGCCAATGCGGACCTTTTCAGAAGGTTTTGTGACGCTTTTGTTACAGATAGCGCACTTTTTATCTCATTGATTAATAAACCCTAATTTCCCAAATTTACAAATCTGTCGTTCAAAAGTCATAGATTTGTCATATAAGTGTTGTCACATAGTCATTTTAATGTCACATTCCTTGGACGGGACATCTGGGTCGCGCAATTTTGTGGGTCATTGAGGAGATGGCTATGGCACACCGTTTTGTTGGACTGATCGCTTTTGCTGTTTTGGCATCGGGTTCTGCGCAAGCAGAAATCGCCGATCAAAAGGTGCCGGCCAATGCCGCCCCTGAAGTGGTTTTTAAACAGATTGAGCAAGCTGCGACCAAGATGTGTGCGGAAGCTGCCCGTCGCGACCGGGTTGTGAACGAGACCCAGTGCGTCAATACCTTGATTGCTTATGCTTTGGCTGAGGCGGATCGTCCAAGCTTGACTGCCGTTGCATTGGCAGAGCGGCCAGCTGTTGCAACCATCCGTGTGCAATTGCCTGAAGCCAACAGACCCATGCAAACAACCGCACTAGCTCAATAACTTGGCCCAATAACTCGGGCTAAGGGCCCGAGGCTCCGCCGCTTTTTTGGTCTAGATCTGATTAACCGTCCGTCAGACGTGCGCGTGCAAGCTTTACTTGGCTTTCGCGCACGGCGACTTGGGCAAGCTTTACCTGCGTGGCCACTTCTGAACGAATGCGCGCCATATCGGCTGGGCTCAACAACCCACACACCCCATCGGCCTGCCCCAATGTGCAAGTCTTTTTGCCGTCATCTGACGAGACGACGAACGAGAAATCACCTTCATCGAGGCGCGCCGCAAGCAATTGGGTAATCTCAAGACGCTGAACCGCTTGGTCGAGTTCGTGCTCTAAATTCTTATATTGTGCCGGCGTTAAAGTGGTTGGCGTTTCAAACCGAATTTTCACACGTGCAGCATTGCGCGCTTGTTCTAACGCGCTCGCTGCGGCCGCACCCTGCAAAGCCAGTTTGGCTGATTTGCTGGCCTCTGCTTGAGCTTGGGCCATCAAGCTCTTCATCGATTCAGGTGCTGCCAGAGCAGGGTGCAGGTTTGCCAAGGCGGGCGGTGCCGGGGGGGCTGGGGCAATAGGAGGCTCTGCAGCAGAGGGCGGTTGAGGTGGTAACGGCCGCTCACCACGTTCGGGCGCTTGTGGCTGGACGGTCGCATCGGCCATGACCAAGCGCGGTGTTGCCCGCACCGAAGGCTTTTGGAACACGTGCGCGACCAGGCTTTGCTTGGCTTCGGACACGTGTACCTGTGCCAATTTGCCGTTTTGGCACTGCGCTGCAAAGGCGGTGGCGGCACTCAATTGAACTTTAGGGGTCGCTTTGGCGCTGCCATAGGGCAAGCCGATCGCCAGCTTTAGGCCGTCCAAACTATGAGCCCGGGCATCGGCCGATGCCCATAGGCCGTTCATCGCGCCGGCTGCTCCAAAGCTGCCGAGCAAGGCGGCCGCGCCGATCATGGTCAGTCGAAGTCGCAACGCTAGTCACCTCATGCGCGGTGGAGGAAGTACCGCAACACCCGTCTCCACCCCATCCCGTCTGCTTCGTCAACGCAGATCGGCAAGTTTGAGGCCATTCTAACATAAGTTTAACACTGCCGTCATGGATCGCCCATGTTTGGGTGGCCTGCGCAACATCCCTTTGCTTGCTTTAGGCAAGCACAAGGCAAACCCCCGGAGGTCTTTTCCTCGCGGGGCTAAAGGTGTTGGGTGAAGACCCCTCTCCCCTTAGGAGAGGGGGAAGGGGGTGAGGGCTTACACGCACCAATCTGAATTGCGTGGTACTAAAGCCAGACATGGACTGAACAACAACCACCTATGTGCTATAAGCCCTAACCCCCGCCCGTCGACCTATAGGTCGACCCCAGAGGGAGAGGGGAGCTCCCCCAAGGTCCCCGCTCTCCACTTCGTTTTGGCGGGGATGACATTGTTTTAGATGGTTTTATCTAGAAGCGTTTTGGTGCCCATTCTGGTCACCAAAACGCTTGCTTCATCGTGCTCGGGCGATTTGTCGCGTCAAGTCCAGATTTCCTTCGGAAATCTGCTGCGAAGCGGCGCAAAGCGGACTTGACGCGACCAATCGCCCACGAACAATCGAAGTTGGCCTTTGGTGCAGGCAGGGCCTGCGCATGAGCCTTCCAGAAGGGAAAAAAGCGCTACCGGGTCGCCATCCCCCGCCGCAAACACCCCCAAGGTCCCCGCTCTCCACTGCGTTCCGGCGAGGATAACAAGGAGGACGGAGATGGCCTATGCCTCTTGTGCTACTTTGGCAGGCTGGGTTGGATCATAGGCCAGAATGGGGGCGAGCCAGCGTTCGGCTTCGCGCATCTCCATCCCTTTGCGAATGGCATATTCGCTGACTTGATCGCGGTCGATCCGGCCGACACCAAAATATTCGGCCTGCGGATGGCTGAAATAAAGGCCCGAAACCGAGGAACCCGGCAACATGGCAAGGCTTTCCGTAAGCTTCATCCCAACCTTAGCTTCTGCATCTAAAATACGGAACAATTGATGTTTTTCAGTATGGTCAGGTTGGGCTGGATAGCCCGGAGCTGGGCGAATGCCGCGGTATTTTTCGCCAATCAAATCATCCACCGCCAATTGCTCATTGGGTACATAGCCCCAATGCTGTTTGCGCACCAATTCATGCATCCGCTCAGCAAAAGCTTCGGCCAAACGATCGCACAAAGCTTGGAACAAAATGGCCGAATAATCATCATTGGCATCTTTGAAGGCTTGGGTGCGTTCGCGCTCGCCATGACCGGCTGTCACCGCAAAGCCACCAATCCAATCCTCGACCCCTTCTGGGGCCACAAAATCGGCCAGAGCCAAATTGGCGCTGCCTTCGCTTTTGATCATTTGTTGGCGCAAGGTGTGGAAAGTCGCTTCCCGCTTGGTGCGGCTTTCATCTTGCCAGACGGCAATATCATCGCCAACCCGATTGGCGGGCCAGAAGCCGATAACGCCTTTGGCCGTCACCCACTTTTCGGCAACCATCTTGTCCAACATGGCACGCGCATCGGCATAAAGCGGCTTGGCCGCCTCCCCCACAATCTCGTCTTCCAGAATGGCCGGGAATTTGCCGTGCAATTCCCACGTGGCAAAAAACGGCGTCCAGTCAATGACGGGAACCAAATCCGCCAGCGGATAATCGTCAAACACGCGGGTGCCGATAAAGCTGGGCTTAGGCGGGCTATAGTCGGTAAAGTCCAGCTTGGCCGCATTGGCGCGGGCAGCAGCCAAAGTCGCGCGCGGGCGCTTGTCTTGCCCGGCAAAATGGGCGAGGCGGGCGCGCTCCTGATCCTCAAGCGTTTCTTGGATGAGGTCTTGACGATCCTCGCCCAAGAGCTTTTGCACAACAGGTACGGCACGACTGGCATCTGTCACATAAAGAACTGGACCTTTGTAATTGGGCGCGATCTTCACCGCCGTATGGGTACGCGACGTGGTAGCCCCACCGATCAACAACGGCATATCGCCAAAGCCTTGACGCTCCATCTCGCTCGCCACCCAGCTCATCTCGTCCAAGGAAGGCGTGATCAGACCGGACAGGCCGATAATGTCGACCTTATGCTCTCGCGCGGCTTCAAGGATCTTCTCGCAGCTGACCATGACGCCCAAATCAACCACATCAAAGCCGTTACATTGCAACACGACGCCGACAATATTCTTGCCAATATCGTGCACATCGCCCTTCACGGTCGCCATCAGAACCTTGCCCGCGGCCTGATCTTGGGTGCCAAGCCGCAGCTTTTCTTCCTCCATATAGGGCAGAAGATGGGCGACAGCTTGTTTCATGACGCGGGCAGACTTCACCACTTGTGGCAGGAACATTTTGCCCGAGCCAAACAGGTCCCCCACCACATTCATCCCGTCCATCAACGGGCCTTCAATCACATGCAAGGGCCGTTCGGCTTCAAGGCGGGCGGCTTCGGTATCTTCAACAATAAATTCGGTAATGCCATGCACCAAAGAGTGAGCCAGACGTTCCCGCACGGGGGCTTCGCGCCACGTCATGTCCTTGACGGCTGCCTTTTGGCCACCCTTGCCGCGATAATCCTCAGCCGTTTCCAGCAAGCGCTCGGTCGAATCAGCGCGACGGTTCAAGATCACATCTTCACAGCGTTCGCGCAGTTCAGGGTCAATGGAATCATAAACCGCCAATTGGCCAGCATTGACGATGCCCATATCCATGCCGGCTTTGATCGCATGATAGAGAAAGACCGCGTGCATCGCTTCGCGAACAGGCTCGTTGCCGCGGAAGGAGAAGGAGACGTTGGACACCCCGCCCGACACATGGGCATGCGGCAAAGTTTCGCGAATGATACGCGTTGCCTCGATAAAGGCCACGCCATAGTCATTGTGCTCTTCAATCCCGGTTGCGACCGCAAAAATGTTCGGGTCAAAAATGATGTCTTCGGGTGGGAAGTCGAGCTTATCGCGCAAGAGGTGATAGGCGCGGGTACAAATCTCAACCTTGCGATCAACCGTATCGGCTTGGCCCAATTCATCAAAGGCCATCACGACAGCAGCAGCCCCATAACGGCGTACTTTCTTGGCTTGCGCCAAGAATTGGGCTTCGCCCTCTTTCATCGAAATAGAGTTTACGATGGGCTTGCCTTGGGTGCATTTCAGGCCGGCCTCGATGATTTCCCACTTAGAGCTGTCGATCATCAAAGGCACTTTGGCGATATCGGGCTCGACCGAGATCAGATTCAAGAAGGTCGTCATCGCCTTCACGCCATCAATCAGCGCCGCATCCATATTGATGTCGAGCACATTGGCACCACTTTCGACCTGTTGCAGCGCGACCGCCAAGGCGGCCGTGTAATCGTCATTCTCAATGAGCTTACGAAACTTGGCAGAGCCGGTCACATTGGTTCGCTCGCCGACGATCACGAAGTTAGAAAAAGGATTGGTCAAAGGCTTCTCGATCACGCTGCTGCGGTAAAGGGTTCAAGGCCAGAAAGCCTCAAGGCGGTTTGGATCACGGGGGCAACACGCGGCTTACCATGGCTGGCCGCATGGGCGATGTGATGGATATGATCTGGTGTCGTGCCACAGCACCCCCCCATCACATTGACCAACCCTTCTTGCGCCCAAGGCGTCATGGTGTGACACATATCATCTGGCGTCTCGTCATAGCCGCCAAAGGCATTGGGCAGGCCCGCATTGGGATAGACCGAGACCCGGCAGCTTGCTACCCGCGACAATTCTGCCAAGAAGGGCCGCATTTCATTGGGACCCAAGGCGCAATTCAAGCCAATCTACCACGGGTTGACATGTCGAACGGCATTCCAAAAAGCTTCAACCGTTTGACCAGACAAGGTGCGACCCGACCGATCTGTAATCGTGCCAGAGATCATGATAGGCACATCCTCGCCCCGTTCCTCGAGCACTTCGGAAATGGCATATAGCGCAGCCTTTGCCACCAAGGTGTCAAAGATGGTCTCCACCATCAAGAAGTCGACCCCACCATCAAGCAGGCCGAGCGTCTGCTCGCGATAAGCAACCACCATTTCATCAAATGAAGCAGCCCGGTAGCTGGGATCATTGACATCAGGTGACAAAGACAGAGTCTTGTTTGTGGGCCCAATAGAGCCAACAACTGCCTTGGGCGCGTCGGCTGTTTCATAGGCCAAACAGGCTTGGCGGGCCAATTTGGCAGCTTCGAGATTAAGCTCATAAGCCAGTGGCTCGAGCGCATAATCGGCTTGGCTGATCGTGGTCGCATTGAAGCTATTGGTCGAAATCAGGTCCGCACCAGCCTTCAAAAAGGCCTCATGAATGCCATAAATAATGTCGGGCTTTGTCAGCACCAACAAATCATTATTGCCTTTTAGGGGATGAGCATGGTCAGCAAAACGGGTGCCGCGATAATCTTCTTCCTCCAGCTTGAAGGTCTGGATCATCGTCCCCATCGCGCCGTCGAGGATCAAGATGCGATCTAAGGCAATGGCTTCGATCTTGGCCAAACGGTCTTGGCGGCTTGGAAAATGGGTCATGCCGCATCCTTTTCGGTGGCAGGCGTTTTGAGGCCCAACCGACGGCAGGTAGCAAGCGAGAGCTCTGCCCGATTGAGGGTGTAGAAATGAAAGCGATCAACGCCTTCGGCTTGCAGCTTAAGGCACAGGTCTGCGGCAACCGAGGCGGCTACCATATCGCGCACCTCTGGGCTCTGATCGAGGCCCTCAAACGCTTGTGCAAACCAAGCCGGAATGCTGGTGCCGGTCGAGGTCGCCATACGTGTGTAGCCCGCGACATTGCCAACAGGCATGATGCCGGGCAGCAATGGAATTGTAATGCCAGCTTTGGCCGCCGCATCGCGGAAGCGTAGATAGACATCGGCCTCGCAAAAGAATTGACTAATGGCGCGGGTGGCACCTGCATCAATCTTGGCCTTCAGCACATCGATATCATGCTGCAGGCTGGGGCTTTCTGGATGCTTCTCTGGATAGAAGCTCACTGAGACATCAAAGTCTGCAATGCGACGCGCCGCAGCTGTAACTTCCGTCGCATTCACATAGCCGTCGGGATGGGGTTCAAACTTGGTGCCAACCCCAGTCGGGGGGTCGCCGCGTAAGGCAACGATGTGGCGCACGCCAGCTGCCCAATATTCTCGCAAAACCTCATCAACTTCCGCTTTGGATGCGGCGACGCACGTCAAATGGGCGGCAGGTTGGAGCGAGGTTTCA
The DNA here is from genome assembly GCF_020253525.1 of Aquidulcibacter sp. GTDB lineage: Bacteria > Pseudomonadota > Alphaproteobacteria > Caulobacterales > Aquidulcibacteraceae > Aquidulcibacter. The sequence continues at coordinate 1,382 of NZ_JADCBK010000125.1, read as the reverse complement.
TCCAAAATGCGCTTAACGGTACGATGCGTGCGTTCACGGGTGGAGCCACCCGCGCCATAAGTCACAGACACAAAATCAGGCGCAAGTGGTGCCAAGCGGGAAACAGCATCCCACAATTTCGCTTCCATCGCCTCCGACTTGGGCGGAAAGAACTCAAAAGAAATGGTGGGTTGGCTCATGAGGTGATCCTAGATTCTAATTGTTTTGTTGTGACGGCGGCTGGCCTGTTTGGTGGCAGCTGAGCCTTCCACAAGGTAACCGCAAGCCCAGATTGGCCGGCTTCTGGTGCGATATGCTCAACCGCATCCACCACCAAACCAAACTGCTCGCACCAATTTGTAACTTCATGATCTGGGAAACCCAAACGCCGGTGGGCGTGGACTTGCCGCAATTCTTCAAACGCATGGGGTGCAAAGTCTGCAATCAGCAAGGTCCCCCCAGGCTTTAGTATCCGGGCAGCTTCTTTGATTGCCGCTTGGGGTTCTGGCAGATAATGCAAAACCTGATGAATGGTCACGAGGTCGGCACAATTGTCCTCGTAAGGCAGGCCCAAAATATCTGCCTGCCGGACCGAGGCTTGACCGCTGCCAGTATCGTCTAATCGGGCACGGGCCAAAGCCAACATCTTCCGGCTCGAATCAACCCCTTCGGCACGACGCGCTTGCGGGGCGAACAATTCGATCATGCGACCCGTGCCAGAACCGAGATCTATATGGAGACCGAAATTTTCACCTGCAACAGCCTCTACCAAGCGCGCTTCGACGAGGGCCTCTGGTTGGTGCAGACGACGCAAGGCATGCCATTCGTCTGCCGCGGTTTCAAAATAGGCTCGCGCCAATTCTTCACGTTGAACTTGGACCTGTGCCAAGCGTTCGAGGTCCCTTAGGAGAATAGAATCATCCTTATCCACCTCATCCAAAATGGCACGGATAATACGCCCTACAGAACCATCCGTCTTTAATCGAAAGAACACCCATGCCCCTTCCGGACGACGTTCCAGCAAGCCTGCCTCAGCCAAAAGTTTTAGATGACGCGAAACCCTCGGCTGGCTTTGATTGAGCACAGTGGACATTTCACCGGCGGCGAGTTCGCCACGCGCGAGGAGAACCAAAATCCGCAACCGCGTTGGTTCCCCGATAGCCCTAACGATGTCGACAATTTTATCCATGCTCAATCCTAACATGAAGATATAAACATATCTTTATATGATATAGCAAGGACTTTATGCGACACAACAGACAAAGGGGTTTGAAGTCGCTTAAAACCTCCATACAGAGTTCTCATGACAGAAGCTATGCCTAAGCCCTCAACCGTGACAATTCATACGGATGGTGCCTGTTCGGGAAATCCCGGCCCGGGCGGTTGGGGTGCAATTCTACAAT
>NZ_JADCBK010000124.1 GCF_020253525.1 Aquidulcibacter sp. | reverse complement strand
TTGTGGGAACAGCTAGCAAGCGAAGCGGAAGCAAGGTTGCTACAAACAGCCGAAGAAATCATCCGCACTAAGCAAGTGGCACAGGCAGAAGACGCTCCCGCGGTCGAGACGATTATTGAAATTGCGCAAGATACGGCGGAGCTAATTGAGCTGGATGAAGCGGCCACCCGTGTCCTTATCGATCAACAACTGGGACACGCGAACTGGGAAGCGGACAGCATCAACTTGAGATTTTCTAAGGGCACCCGCCCGATGAAGGGCCGCAATATGGCCATTGCGGAGTGGCCGACGGCGAGTGGACCTGCGGATTACGCGCTTTTTTGTGGCACCCAGCTCGTTGGCATTGTCGAGGCAAAGCGCCGAAATCGAAATGTGATGGAAGTCCTTCGGCAGGCTGAGCGCTATGCTACATCTCCAAAAATGATCGATTGTGTGCCATGTGAAGGCTCGCCGTGGCATGGCTTCTTGGTACCCTTTGCCTTCTCAACCAATGGCCGCCCGCTGCTGCGGCAAATCCGGACGTTGTCAGGAATCTGGTACCGTGATCTTCGACGGTCGACAAATCCGGCAACCGACCTCAATGCATGGCCAACCCCTGAAGGCTTGCTAGAGCGCCTCAATGTGGACGTCGATGCGGCTACGGCTATGCTCGAAAAGCAAGCTTGGGATTTTGGCTTTCCCATTCGGCACTACCAGCGGACAGCAATCGAGAGTGTTGAAGCAGCTTTGGCCGCCGAAAGACGAAGCATGTTGCTGGCCATGGCGACAGGAACCGGAAAGACCAAACTCGCGATTGCTATGCTATATCGCTTGATTTCAGCCAAACGATTCAGGCGCGTTTGCTTTGTGGTGGACCGCAGCGCTTTAGGTGAACAGGCAGAAGGTGAGTTTACTTCTACCAAGGTTGTCAATGGCAAGACCTTCGCGGACATTTTTGGGCTTAAAGGTCTGGATGATGTTAAGCCCGACCCAGACACCAGAATCCACATTTGCACGGTTCAGGGGTTAGTTAAGCGCGTTCTTTATTCGGAAAAGCCCGAAGATGTTCCCCCAGTCGATCAGTACGATCTAATCGTGATTGATGAGTGCCACCGTGGCTATCTTCTAGACCGAGAAATGTCGGATAGCGATTTGGCCTTCCGAGATCAGCTCGACTACATCTCCAAATATCGTCGCGCGCTTGATCATTTTGATGCGGTTAAAATCGGTCTCACGGCTACGCCAGCCTTACACACGGCTGAGATATTTGGTGAGCCCGTGTTCACCTACTCCTACCGGGAGGCGGTTGTAGATGGCTATCTAGAGGATCACGAACCACCGATCCGAATTACAACACAGCTTTCAACGCAAGGGATCCACTTTGCGCGAGAAGAGGAGGTCGACTTCGTCCACACCGGGAGTGGGAAAATCCAAAAAGCGATATTGCCCGACGATATGGAATTTGAGGTCGAGGCGTTCAACAGGTCTGTAATTACCGGCCCCTTCAACGCAACCGTTGCTGAGGAACTAACTAAACACATCGAGATTGATGCGGAAGCCAAGACCCTAGTCTTTGCGGTAAGCGATGCCCATGCAGATATCGTGGTAGATGAATTGAGAAAGGCGTTTCGCGCCGCGCAAGGTCCAATTCAGGATGCAGATATCGCCAAAATTACGGGCAAGATCGACAAGCCCCGCAAGGCAATTCGCGCGTTCCGAAACGATGCCCAGCCAAAAATCGCTGTGACCGTCGACTTGCTGACCACTGGGATTGATGTACCCAAGATTTGCAATCTGGTTTTCATGCGCCGGGTCAACAGCCGGATCCTGTTTGAGCAAATGCTCGGTCGAGCCACGAGGCTTTGTCCCGAGATCGGCAAAGCTGGCTTCCGAATTTTCGACGCTGTGGACCTCTATGCAACTTTGGGGGACATGACAGACATGCGCCCAGTTGCGGCTGACCCCAAGTTTACCTTGACCAAGCTCTTTGACGAGCTGGTTGGCCCGGCTGATGCTGAGCATCTTGAGCGGATCCGCGAGCAAATTGTCGTGCGTATGCGTCGGAGAATTCGAAAGATGACGGCTGAAGCCCGCGCGAAATTTGAATTGGCAGCAGGAGAAACGCCTGAAGAATCTCTGGAGCGCTTCAAAAATGGTGATGGAGCTGCCCTCGCAGCTTGGGCAAAGCTTAAACCGGGTTTGGGTCCAATCCTAGACTGGACACACGCTGATGGCACCCCGCGCTTCATTCCAATTTCTGAGCATGAGGATAGGGTTATCTCTGTCACGCGCGGTTATGGCGACGCGGAAAGACCTGAAGACTTCCTAGAAGCCTTTGCCAATTTTATTCGCTCTAACCTCAACACATTGGCCGCCTTGAGTGTAGTGGTTCAGCGCCCACAAGAGCTGACGCGCGAAGCGCTGCGTCAACTGCGACTGCGACTGGACGCAGAAGGCTATAGCGATGCGAATGTACAACGCGCTTGGGCGGATGCGACGAATGAGGAAATTGCCGCTTCGATCATTGGCTTTATCCGGCAAGCCGCGATTGGTGACGCATTGATCCCCTATGCCGACCGGGTCAATAATGCGGTTCGCGAGATCCTTAAGTCGCAAAATTGGACTCCCGTACAGCGCCAATGGCTTGAGCGGATTGGCGAACAGATGAAACAGTCCATTGTCGTGGATCGAGCCGCGTTCGATGCAGAGCCCTTTGAGGCGCGTGGCGGATGGGATCGCATCAATAGAGTCTTTGATGGTGAGCTTGGTTCGGTGCTTGGAAAATTGAATTCAGCCGTTTGGAAGCAGGTCAGTTGATATGAATGGTGTTCGCGCGAGAGAAACGGTCCAAAAGCTCTGGAATGCGAGCAAAAGCCTCCAAGGGGGGGGGGTTAGTTATTATGAGTATGTTACCGAACTCACCTACCTTTTGCTTTTGAAGATGCTTCAGGAAGTCAAACGAGACGGCAAGCCATTGGAATTGCGTCTTGATGAGGACTATCGCTGGAAGAAGCTGATGAGTACCGAAGGCGAGGATAGGCTGATCCATTATCGTCAACTTTTGTTAGATCTTGGTAATCCCGCGAAAGTCAATTTTCCGCTCGTCAATCAAATCTACGCCGATGCCAAAACATCCCTGACTAAAGCTACGGCACTCACAAACCTTGTGACAGTAATCGATCAGGTCGATTGGTACGCGGCTGAAGAAGACGGCCTTGGCGATCTATATGAAGGCTTGCTTGAGCGCACCACTTCGGAACGAAAATCAAAAGCCGGGCAATATTTCACACCACGGGCACTAATTGACACAATAGTCACTCTGGTCCAGCCCAAGCCCGGTGAGGTCATCCAAGACCCTGCTGCGGGGACGGGTGGCTTCTTGATCGCAGCCCATCGCGCAATCCTAGCCCAGACTGATGATTTGATGAAATTGTCTGACAAGGAGGCATTTTTCCAGCGTAACTCAGCCTTTCAGGGCGCAGAACTGATTACGGGCACACATCGTCTCAATACGATGAACCTGCTTTTACATGGGATCAACCAGCCAATCGATTGTATCGACGCGCTGACTTCAGATGCTAACAAATTCGATAAAGCAGACCTGATCCTAACTAATCCGCCTTTTAACAAGTTTCCAGAACGAGTGACGCGCGAGGACTTCAGTATCACCGCTACTGCCGCAAAAGGACCGCTACCCTTCATGGAGCATGTTGTTCGTGGTCTAAAAATAGGCGGACGCGCTGCGATCGTGGTTCCAGATAATGTGCTCTTTGAAGATAATATGGGTCGTGAACTCCGCGCGTGGATGATGGATTTGTGCGATGTGCATACAATCCTACGCCTACCAACCGGCATTTTTTACGCCCAAGGCGTGAAAACAAACGTGGTGTTTCTGACCAAGCGTGCGGAGAAGCCTGTAGCGGCCACAAATCAGGTTTGGTTCTATGACTTGCGCGCCCAAATGCCGAATTTCGGGAAAGCCCGCACGCTGACCAAAGAAGATTTTGCGCCCTTCATCGCCGCCTTTGGAACAGATGCGCATGGCAAGTCACCGAGAACAGACCAAGGTGAGCAAGGTCGTTTCCGTTGTTTTAGACGCGAAGATATCGCGAAGCGTAACGATAATCTCGACATTTCATGGTTGCGAGACGACGAAGAGGTCATTGAAGAGGGACTGACAGAGCCCGATGATATTGCCGCAGCAATCCTTGGCCATTTGCGCGCAGCCTTGGCCGAGATTGAGGCAGTAGAGGAGGAGTTGGCTTTGGTGGGGGACTTAACAGCGTGAGCGATGAATCAAAGAGGGCAATAGAGGCTGCATACTTTACTGCGCTGGCCCTCCCGATTGGCGGGGCAGCAACTGAAGCAAACACCGCGCATCGCGACGCATTAAACAGAGCTCACAGTCTGAGACAATTTGAGATCGACAATTATTGGAAGCGGGGCACCTATTTCTGGGCGTTTCAGCTGGCGGCGTTTACACTTTTAGGTTTTATTTGGCGTGATTTCGCAAATGGTAACCTCTCAAGGAACGCGCTACTATTGCCGGCAGGATTGGGCGCGATTTCGGCAATTGTTGGTGTTCTCACGGCTATCAGCTCAAAGTTCTGGCAGGAAAACTGGGAGGCTCACGTCGATTTTCTTGAAGGCGCGATCGAAGGGCGGCTAACCCAAACTGTGATCGTGAAGAGCGGTGTCAAGTTTTCTGTTAGTAGGGTCAACGAACGGTTGTTCATTCTTTTGGCTGTTGGCTGGATCGCCTTTTTTCTGGTTGCTGCATTCAAGCTAGATGAAAAAATTCCACAAGATTGGGTGTCTTGGTTCGCCCTATGTGCCCTAGTATTGAGCTTCATGGTAGTGTCTTTGGGAACTGGTTCAAAACTTACTGGCAATAAGTTTTTGATCGAGAGCGGATCATGGACTAAGCTATCTAGTCCGGTATGGAAGCTGAGGCTGCCTCACCGTCCGGCGATAATTCTTCGGCATACACTTTCAAGCCATCAACCTGCTCCAAAGTCTAAATGCACCGGAGAGCAAGCAAAATGACCGCCCCAGAAACCTTCGGCCGAACCATTCAACTTTTCCTCGTCGACGGCACCGCAACGGGTTTGCGTAAAGTAACCATCCACGGATGGACTGGAGTCACATTTGTCGCGACCGGCAGCACGTTTGCGGCTCTAACCGCACGCCTAGAGTTAGATCGAACGGGTATTTATATTTTAGCCGGCCCAGATGGCGAGGCTGTTGGCGGTACGCGTGTTTACATAGGTTCAGCTAACAGCGTGCGTGAGCGGATTAAACAAAGTGCTGATCAGCGCACATTTTGGGAGACAGTAATTGCCGTCACAACAAGTGACGACGACTTGTCCAAGGGGCATGTGGAGTATTTGGAAGCACGCCTGATCTCCATGGCAACGCAGGCAAACCGGGTTACTCTAGACAATGCTACCAGCCCATCAGAGAAGCGCCGCCGTTTGCCAGAGGCCGATGAAGCAAATATGGAGCAATTCCTAGCCAACCTAAAAATCATTCTGCCCGTGGTTGGCCTCGATATGTTGAAGCCACAGCCTCGCGCGGTCACCCAGACAGCTACCCCTATCGCGCAACGCACTAGTGGCGAGATGACGTTCGAGATCCGCCACAAATCTGGCGTCCAAGCCCAAGCCGTTGAAGAGGATGGCGAGTTTGTTGTGCTAGAAGGATCAGAAGCCTTGCGCGATACGGGCTATTTCCAGCAAAGCTATATCGGACTCAAAGAAAACTTGGTCAAGCAAGGCATTCTGGTCCCCGCACGCGAGGGATTCTATGTCTTTGCTAAGCCTTATAGCTTCTCCAGCCCCTCTGCCGCTGCCGCAATCGTTCTTGATCGCAACAGCAATGGCCTAACCGAATGGAAGGTCAAAGGCGACAAACGGACCTATAGCGACATCAAACAAGCACGGGCCATGAGCGAAGGGCCAAGCGCATGAATGAGTTACCGAGTGGGTGGGCTGAAGTTCCTTTAGGAGCTTTTTCAACGAAGACCCGCAACATTGATCCCGCCAGTCATTTGGATAGTGTTTTCGAACTTTATAGTGTTCCGGCATATCAAAACGGCAAACCCGACGTTGTAGCCGGAGCTGAGATTGGCTCAACAAAGCAAATCGTTTTGCCGGGCGACGTCTTGCTTTGTAAAATCATACCACATCTAAATCGGGTTTGGGCGATTCCTGAGACGTATGAGCACGATCAAATCGCGTCACCAGAGTGGTTAGTCTATCGGGATCATGGTTGCTTGCCAGAATTCCTTCGAGCAGCTTTATCAGAGCCTAGTTTCCGAGAGTTGTTTCTCCAAACCAAGTCCGGTGTTGGTGGCTCCTTAACTCGCGCTCGCACCGAACTAGTCAATCAGATTAACCTCAAAATCGCTCCAATTGAGGAACAAAGGCGCATTGTAGCGAAAGTCGATAGGCTGATGGCGCGAACCACCCGCGCACGCAAAGAGCTAGACCGCATCCCAACCCTCATCGCCCGCTACAAACAACGCCTCCTCGCTCTGGCGTTTTCGGGAGAGCTTACGGCGGATTGGCGTGACACATCTGCTCAAGTAAACAAAGGGGCAACTTGGGACGGACTTGGACAAATTCCGGAATCTTGGACGTGGCGGGAAGCTGAAAGCCTTTGCCATTGGATCACGAAGGGCACTACTCCCAAAGCAGAAGCGCTCTCATCCGAAGCGGGCGAAGTTCCTTTTATCAAAGTGTACAATCTGACGTTTGACGGTAGTCTGAACTTTAAGAAGACGCCGACATTTGTTAATCAAAACACCCATTTGAATGAATTGAATCGATCTCGGGTGTTCCCCGGCGACGTTTTAATGAACATTGTAGGTCCCCCGTTAGGTAAGGTATCAATTGTTCCTGATGATTACCCAGAATGGAACATCAATCAGGCCATCGCAATTTTTCGTACCAAGAAGGAGATAACTGGGGCATACCTTTCCCATTGGTTATTGTCGGAAGGTTACCTTAATTGGGCTCTAGCTAACTCAAAGGCAACTGCGGGCCAGAGAAACCTAACTTTAGAGATTTGCAGAAGATCACCCGTACCGCTTGCGCCTCTATCAGAGCAAGCCGAAATTGTCCGCCGCATCGAAACAGCCTTCTCGTGGCTAGACCGGTTGGCGATGGAGCACACAAGCGCCACAAAACTCCTACCAAAGCTAGATGCTGCGATCCTAACCAAAGCCTTTCGCGGCGAACTCGTCCCCCAAGACCCCAATGACGAACCTGCCAGCGTCCTTCTTGAGCGGGTGAAGGCTGAGCGCGATGGCGAGTTGGCTAATTCCCGAACAAAGAAGGTGAAGGCAAAACTACCAACGATTAGCGCTAAACTCGACGCGCAACTGGGGGAAATTTCGCTTGATGCTACGGCTGCAGTTCGTAGAAGCAAATCAGAGAGTATTCAAATGAAGAAGTCCCGAACTGACGAAGACGTTCAAGGTCAGCCATATTTGGCGCAAAAGCTGCAGCAACTCATCGTTCGAGTCGAGACCAATCTGGGCGCGGAAGGCCGCGAGGTCCTTGGTTGGGATGATGTGTTGGAGGGACCATTCTTTATGGCGGAGTTATTCAAGCTTGCTGACCTAACGATGGAAGATTTTTACAAGCAAGTAATTGAAGAGATAGAGGCCGGTTATCTGGCGGCGGATATCGGGCCACATTTTTTGAGGGTCCAAATATGAGGTTAGATCACGTCGCAATAGATGGCTTCAAGAATCTACACGGTTTGGAGCTCGATTTTGACGAGACCAAGTTGACCACTGTCATCATTGGTCAAAATGGGTCCGGAAAGTCTAATCTCATTGAAGCTATTGTGCGTGTATTCCGAGCCTATGACTTAGGAGAAGATTATCCTCAGTTTAAATATCGTATTATTTATAGGATTCAAGGGTTTAAAGTCGAGCTAAGCAATCTAAATGCTCGAGCTACAGTATTGCTTGACGGTGAAGCTTTATCACTTAAAAACTTTTCCGATCGGAAATCAGATATCTTCCCAGATATGATTTTTGGTTATTATTCGGGAAGTGGTCGACGTCTGGAATCACTTTTTGACCGGCACCAAGCGCGCTACTATCGCCATGTTTATAGGGAAGATACTGATATTGATGTGGCTGAGAGAGAACGTCGGCTTTTCTTTTGTCGACCAGTTCACGGAGCAATGGCTCTCTTGTGCCAATCGGCATTCCCTGATGAGAAGATCAAGAGATTGTTGAATCAGTATCTTAGAATTGCCGACGTTCATTCAGCATTGGCTGTGTTGCGCGAGCCGAGTTGGTTCAATCAAAATACATGGAACAAACAAGCCAACATTTATAGTTTCAAGCTAAATGGTAGGCCTCCGCTCGACAGAAAACTCGCGTGGCCAATCGATATGTGGGGTGCCAAGGGTATAGCGGGCGAATGTACTCGAAATCTAAGAGATAGTGCATTTATGCCGGTCGCCGCGGTTTCCAAGGAGAGCGACGACTATCGAAACAAGCCTGCTGAAGAAACCCAATTAGGTTGCTTTCTGCGTAATCAGAGTGCCATTGATCAGTTTCGGCAAAAATATGAAACAGACCAGAAAATGTTCCAAGCGCTTGAGGCGTTGGATATCTCTGACCTTGTCCGCCGCATAACTGTGTGGGTGAATCGGACTGACGTTACGACTTCTGAAGTGAGTTTTTCAGATTTGTCGGATGGTGAGCGTCAATTACTGATGGTTCTTGGGCTCATTCGCATAGCGAGAAACAAAAGAGTTCTGTTCCTGTTGGATGAGCCAGACACTCATTTGAATCCTGTGTGGCAAAGAGAGTATTTGCGGCTACTAGAGACTTGGGTAGAAGAAGTGGGCACAGACCGAAATTGCCAATTCATTCTGACATCGCACAATCCATTGACCATATCGGCCCTGTCGAAGGAGGAAGTGCGCGTTATGTGGCAGACTGAAGCTGGGCAAGTAAAAGCCGAGGAG
>NZ_JADCBK010000123.1 GCF_020253525.1 Aquidulcibacter sp. | reverse complement strand
GACCATATTATCAATTCTGCCGCTAAAGTTCATTATATGTCGGGCGGGCAGATCAGTGCACCAATCGTGTTTCGCGGTCCAAATGGGGCTGCCTCACGCGTGGGTGCCCAGCACAGCCATGATTATTCAAGCTGGTATGGCAATGTGCCGGGCCTGAAAGTCATCGCGCCTTATGATGCCGCCGATGCAAAAGGCTTGCTGAAGGCTGCGATCCGCGATCCAAACCCCGTAGTCTTCCTTGAGCACGAGCTTCTCTATGGCATTGAGTTTGATGTGCCAGAGGGCGATGATTGGGTCGTGCCCATCGGCAAGGCCAAAGTGCGCCGCGAAGGCACCGATCTTACCATCACCGCCCATTCGCGTATGGTAGGCTTTGCCCTGCAGGCGGCAGAAGAACTGGCTGCTTTGGGGATTTCTGCCGAAGTGATCGATTTGCGCACCCTGCGCCCGCTCGATACCGAAACCGTCATTGCTTCGGTCAAAAAGACCAATCGCTTGGTCACCGCTGAAGAAGGCTGGGGCCCGATGGGCGTGGGTGCCGAAGTCATCGCTTGCGTGATTGATGGGGCATTTGACTGGCTTGATGCACCGCCGGTGCGGGTCCACCAAAAAGACACGCCGCTACCCTATGCGGCCAATCTTGAGAAATTATCCTTGCCGAATGCGGCAGATATCGTCGCGGCTGCCCGCGCCGTCACCAATCGCTGAGGAATTTGCCCATGGCTATCGATATTTTGATGCCCGCTTTGTCCCCGACGATGGAAGAGGGCGTTCTGGCGAAGTGGCATGTGAAAGTTGGCGACGTGCTGAAGTCTGGCGACATCATGTGCGAGATCGAGACCGACAAAGCCACTATGGAAGTCGAAGCGGTCGATGAAGGCAAAGTGCTAGAGATTTTGGTCGCTGAAGGTACCCAAGGTGTGAAGGTCAATGCCGTGATCGCCCGTATCGAAGGCGAGGGCGATGCACCCTCTGCCGCACCTAGCCCACCAGCGCCCGTTGCTGCCGCACCAGCGCCAACCCCGGCCCCAGCCGCAGCCCCGGTTGCAGCCGCCCCTGCGGCTGCAGCCGCTGACGGTAGCCGCATCATGGCTTCGCCCTTGGCTAAGCGTATCGCAGAAGCCGCCGGGATCAATCTTGCCCACATCACGGGTAGCGGTCCCAATGGCCGCATTGTGAAGGCAGATGTGGAAGCCGCCCGTGGGCAAGCGCCGCAGCCGGTTGCAAGCGCAGCACAAGTGGCACCCGCCGCTCCCGCCACCGCCACGCCAGCCCCAGCCCCGGCCGCTGCACCCCGCGCACCCAGCCCCTTGCCCTATGCCGAAGGCACTTATGATGTCGTGCCCTTGGACGGCATGCGCCGCACGATTGCGCGCCGCATGACCGAGAGCTTCCGCGACGTGCCGCATTTCCCGCTCAATATAGATCTGGAAATCGACAAATTGCTGGAATTGCGCAAGCAGCTCAATCAAGTCGGTGCCGCTCAAAACGCCAAAGTGTCGGTCAATGATCTTGTCATCAAGGCTGCCGCGCTCGCGTGTAAGCGGGTACCCGAGGCCAATGCATCCTATACGCCCGATGGGATTTTGATCCATCATCATGCCGATATTGCCGTGGCGGTTGCCATTGATGGCGGCTTGATTACGCCAGTTATCCGCAAAGCCGAAACCAAAGGCTTGGCCGCCATTTCAGACGAAATGAAGACCTTGGCCGATAAGGCGCGCAATCGGAAGCTGATGCCGGAGGATTATGCCGGTGGCACCTTCTCCATCTCCAATCTGGGCATGATGGGGATCAAAAGCTTCATGAGCATCATCAACGAGCCCCAAGGCTGCATCTTGTCTGTTGGGGCTGGCGAACAGCGCCCTGTCGTCAAAAATGGCGCGCTGGCGATTGCGACCGTGATGAGTGTGACTTTGACCTGCGATCACCGCGTGGTCGATGGCGCGATTGGTTCGGCTTGGTTAGCTGCCTTCAAGAGCCTGATTGAAGAGCCAATCGGCCTGATGCTGTAAGGCAGGCGGGGCCTGCCTTACACGTGTTGAGCTTTAGTCGACTTCAACAACAGGCGCGTCTGGTGCTTGGCGTTGGAAGGATTCCATGCCGTTTTCACAACTGGCTTTGGCCTTATAGCCCTCATTGCCATCGGCGATGATATTGCCATTTTTTGACTTGGCACGCCAATAATATTGGCCCTTGGATTCAAAGACCTCATACTTCAGCTCACCTTTGCGACATAGTTCAATCCCATTGTCGCGTGCGGCTTTTGAGGAATAGCCTTCGCTGGAATCGGCTAAAATATTCCCGTTGGTAGCTTTAAAGCGCCAACGAAAACCATCTTTGGCCTCATAAGTTTCGAATTTCGACATGTTCAAACGCCTCCCGCGGGTGTGAATACTTGGATTAGTGTGATGTATTCTTGCTGGATATGACACCGAGACCCGGAGTTGGGTCAAGTGTTGTTTTGCAACATTTATTTAACCACGATCTCTGGGGCCGAATTAACCAATCTCGATTAAGCTACACCCATAAAAAATAATCGGAGCGGAGATTCCGGATATGGGTTGGTTTGGGTTTGGGGGGTCGCGAGGCCGCGGGCAGAAAAAGCCTGCGGCCCGCTTTTTGGGGCCAGAGCGCGATAGCTATGAGCGCGCGACGCTCATCGATCGGCGGGGGCCGATTTCGCATTTGCCAGAGCCGCGTCCGCGCCGTCGCGACTTTGACGATCCCCGCCGTTAGGGCAGGGTGCGATAACTGTTTGCTAGAGGATGACCCCAGCCCCAAAGCGGGTTAGAGGTCACCCATGCTCGAACTGTTTCTCGCCGCTTTTGTGACCTTTTTCGTGGTGATCGACCCGCCAGGGGTCGCGCCCATGTTTGCCACTTTGACCCAGCACACGACGCGGGCGTGGCAGCAAAAAATGGCGTTCAAATCGGTTGGCGTGGCCACGTTGGTGCTGGTGGGCTTTGCCTTTGGCGGCCAATGGCTGCTTGGCAAGCTGCATGTCTCGCTCGATGCGTTCCGCTTGGCTGGTGGCGTGCTTTTGTTCTTGATTGCCGTCGACATGCTGTTTGAAAAGCGGACAGAGCGGCGCGAAGAGCGCAATGAGAAGGTGTTGGCCGAAGCCCAAAAGCATCCAGAACGCTTTGAAGATGTCTCGGTATTCCCGCTGGCCATCCCCTTGATCTCAGGGCCGGGTGCGATTGCGTCCATCATGCTTTTATTCTCCGAGACCAATAGTTTGACCGAACAGGGCATGGTTTTGGCTGGTGCCGGGGCCAATTTGATCTTGTGCCTATTAGGGTTTTTATTGGCCGGACCTTTGACGAAGATCATGGGTGCAACGGTCGCCGCCATGATTACTCGGATCTTCGGCATTATTCTGGCTGCGCTAGCCGCCCAGTTCATCGTCGATGGCGTAAAGGGGGCATTCGGTATCGGGTAGCTCAAGGCCTTCCAAGCAAGGCCAAAAGCAGGCTAAAGACAAAAGCACTCTAAGAGTGGGAGTTTTGGATGGCCGTGGATACTGTGGATGTCGTCGTCATTGGATCGGGACCTGGAGGCTATGTCGCCGCCATACGGGCGACCCAATTGGGCTTTAAGACCGCCATTGTAGAACGCGAGAATTTGGGCGGTATCTGTCTGAACTGGGGCTGTATCCCTACCAAAGCCCTGTTACGCTCTGCCGATGTCTATGAAAACATCAAGCATGCCGAAGCCTATGGCCTGTCGGTCACGGGGGCGAGCTTTGATTTGTCGAAGATTGTTGACCGCTCGCGCAAAGTTGCCAAGCAATTGTCTGGCGGCGTCACCTATTTGATGAAGAAGAATAAGATTGAAGTGATTGCCGGCACCGCCCGCCTGACCAAGGGCACAGAGGCACCGGGCGTGACCATCGATCTTGCTGCTGGCGGCACACGCAGCCTTCAAGCCAAGCACGTCATTCTGGCAACCGGCGCCCGCGCGCGAACCATTCCTGCTGCAGGCCTTGTTCCGGATGGCAAGCTGATCTGGACCTACCGCGAAGCTTTGGTGCCCGACACCATGCCCAAGCGCTTGCTGGTAATTGGCTCTGGCGCCATTGGGATTGAGTTTGCAAGCTTCTTCCGCTCACTTGGCTCAGAAGTCACCGTGGTAGAAGCACTCGACCGCATCTTGCCAGTTGAAGATGCTGAGATTTCAGGCTTTGCCGCCAAGGCCTTCCAAAAGCGTGGTATCCGCCTGATTACGGGGGCTTCGGTGAAGGGCCTCAAGGCGGGCGCGACCACCGTCACAGCGACCATTGAAAGCGGCGGCAAGGCAGAGACCATCGAGGCAGATCGCGCCATTCTGGCCGTGGGCATTGTCGGCAATGTGGAAAATCTAGGTCTGGAAGATTTAGGCGTCACCATCGACCGCACCCATGTGGTGACCGATGCTGTTGGTCGTACAAATGTCAAAGGCCTGTATGCCATTGGCGATCTGACTGGGGCACCTTGGTTGGCGCATAAGGCGAGCCACGAGGGCGTATCCTGTGTGGAGGCCATTGCGGGCCTGCACCCCCATGCACTGAATGTCGCCCGCATTCCAGGCTGCACCTATTCCAACCCGCAAGTGGCCAGTATTGGCCTTACCGAAGAAAAGGCGAAAGCGGCAGGTTATGATGTGCGCGTTGGCAAATTCCCTTTCAGCGGCAATGGCAAGGCGATTGCTTTGGGGGAGCCGGAAGGCTTGGTCAAAACCGTCTTTGACAAGAAAACGGGCGAGCTTTTGGGGGCTCATATGGTGGGCACCGAAGTGACCGAATTGATCCAAGGCTATGGCATCGCTATGACTTTGGAGACGACCGAAGCCCAATTGATGGAAACCGTCTTCCCGCATCCAACCTTATCAGAAATGATGCATGAGGCGGTGCTGGATGCCTATGGGCGCGTGATCCACATTTAGAAGACGGGCAGGGCCTGCCCTTTGGCCTTCATGACAAATGCAGCAGATTGGGCGCAGGGCCTTTAGCCTGCGCGCGCCTCGGTGTAGAGACGCAGCCATGAGTGCTCAAACCGAAACCACCAAACGCAAAACCGTGCGCGATATTGCCAGCAGCAAGGGCAAGTCGCCGGTTGTGTGTCTGACAGCCTATACCGCCCCGATGGCGCGTTTGCTCGACCCCCATGCCGATGTGCTGTTGGTCGGCGATAGTCTCGGCATGGTTGTCCATGGGCTGAATTCGACGGTGGGTGTGACGCTGGATATGATGATCCTGCACGGCCGTGCCGTGATGCGGGGCTCTCAACAGGCTTTGGTTGTCGTCGATTTGCCCTTTGGTTCTTATGAGGAAAGCCATGAAGTGGCTTGGCGGTCGGCCAGCCGGGTCATGATGGAAACCGGCTGCCAAGCGGTGAAAGTGGAAAGCGGCGAGGGCATTGCCGACACGATTGCTTTCTTGGTTGATCGCGGCATTCCAGTGATGGGGCATGTGGGTCTTCGCCCGCAAGCGATGAATGTGGATGGCGGCTTTCGCGCTAAGGGCCGCACCAAGGCAGAGCGCGACCGCGTGCTGCGCGAGGCATTAGCCGCAGATCGGGCAGGGGCCTTTGCCATTGTGGTTGAAGGGGTTGCCGAAGATATCGCCGCTGAAGTGAGCTCGCTCGTGCGGGCCCCAACCATTGGAATTGGTGCCTCTGCCCAATGTGATGGGCAGATTCTGGTCACTGATGACATGCTGGGCATGTTCCCTTGGACCCCGAAATTTGTACGCCGTTATGCCGATCTTGGCACCGTCATTGATCAGGCCGCGGCCCATTATGCGCAAGATGTGCGCGAGCGGACATTTCCTGCCGAAGCGGAGACCTATGTGCTAAAACGCACCCCTTAAATGCTTTTGCCCTCAAATCGTCGCAGTTTCGCGCGAGCCCAAACCTTGCCCTGTACGACCACCACCTTTAGCGTCAACAGGTTATCTTACGAAGTCTCATGTCTGGGACGCCTTTAGAATCGATGGAGAAGTGAGCGTGTCTGATTTATTTCGCGAAGCCGAAGAAGAGCTGCGCAAAGAGACCGCGGAAAATCTCGCAAAGCGGGTAGCCCCCTTTGTGATCGGGGCCATTGTCTTGGGTCTGGCTGGCAGTGCGGGCTGGCAATTCTGGCAGAGCGAACAGGCCAAGGCGATTGATAAGGCTGGTGTTGCCTATGATGCGGCCATGGCCAAGCTGCAAGCGGGTGACTTGACGGGCGGGGCTGCAAGCTTGGGCGAAATTGCTAAGACCGGGCCAGATGGCTTTGCGGCCCAAGCCATGCTGCAGCGGGCTGCTGTGCTGCAAGAACAATCTAAATCTGCAGAAGCCCGTGTCGCTTATGAAGAAGCGGCCAAGAAGATTAAGGATGCGGATCTGGCCGATCTGGCCCGCCTGCGTGCGGCCTATATTGCTGCCGACAGCGAAACCAAAGACCAACTGAACGCGCGTCTGAAACCCATTATTGACCGCAAGGGCGCGTTTGCACCGCTTGCACGCGAACTGGCGGCAGCTGTTGCTTGGTCATCAGGCGATGCGGCAGGGGCACGTTCTGCCTATGCGCTGTTGCAACTCGATCCATTAGCCCCACAAGGCGTGCGCGCCCGCGCGGGCCAAGCCTTGGCGGTGATTGATGCGGCGGCTACCGCCTCTAAGACGCCAATGGTCATCCCAGAGCAAGCAGGCCAAGGGGGCATGACGCCAGAGCAAATGGCGCAAATGCAAGCCGCACAAGCCCAAGCTGCACAAGGTCAAGCCCAAGGTGAGGGGACGCCAGAAAATCCCCGCATCGTTCGCTTGCCACCCGGGGTTAAATTGCCGCCTGGCACCAAGCTTCCCCCCAATGTACGGGTGATCGAAACCCCGCTGCCTGCCGGTCAAGAAGCCGGTGGCGCGGTATCACCAGAAGTTTTGGCCCAGATTGAGCGCGAGCGGCAGGCCAGTATGGCGCGGCAAAAGGCGATCACCGAAGCCCAGCAGCGCCAGATCAAAGAGATTGAGAAAAATCGTACTGCCCCGGCTCCTGCCGCAGAACCTGCCGCGCCTGCCCCAGCCGAACAACCCAAGTCTGGAGATGGTCTATGACCTTTATGCCCCGCCGTCTGCGCGCTCTTGGCCTTGCCACGACCAGCGCCCTGGTTTTGGTCTCGGGCTGCGCCTCTTTGCAAAATACCGCCTCGAACCTGTGGCCCTTTGGTTCTGACAAGCCACAGACCGCGATTGCCGAGGACAAAGAACGTATTTCGGTTTTGGGTCTTGAAGAACAATTGACCAAGGACCCCGCGCTTGAAAGCGTGGCTGTTACCGTGCCAGAGGCGCAAGACCTAGCCTCTTGGCCCAATGCCGGTGGTGTGGCCAGCAATGCGCCGCAAAATGTTGCAGGCTCTGGCCCATTGGCCATTGTGTGGCGCAAGAAGATTGGTCAAGGCGCAGGCGCGCGCGGGGCCATCACGGCAACCCCCATTGTTGCTGACGGCAAACTCTTTGTCTTCGATTCCAAAAGCACCGTGCATGCGGTCGATCAGGCCAATGGGCGCGAAATTTGGCGCAAGTCACTCGTTCCGGTCTCAAAAGCCCGTGGTCGCTTTTTTAGCCGCGACGAAAGCACCGCCATTGGCGGGGGTATCGCATTTGGCGATGGCCGCCTGTACGCAGCAACCGGATTTGGCAATCTTGTCGCGCTCAATGCCGATACTGGCCAAGAGGTTTGGCGCATTGATGCAGGCTCACCCATCCATGCCTCACCCTTGGCAGGTGGCGGCCGGGTTTTTGTAACCAGCAATGACAGCGAGTTGTTTGCGGTCGAGGCTGCAACCGGGCGGGTCCAATGGACCCAGTCGGCGATTGCAGAATCTGCGCGCATGCTCTCCAGCCCGAGCCCCGCCTTGGTTGGGGAAACCTTGGTCGCCCCCTTTGCCTCGGGCGAAGTGATTGCCTATCTGTCAGCCAATGGCCGCAGGCTGTGGTCAGAAGCTTTGACGCGGGCAGGTTCATCCAACTCGCTCTCCACCATCAATGACATTGCCGGTCGCCCCGTTGTGGCAGGCGGTATCGTGTTTGCGGCAAGCCAGTCTGGCACTTTTGCGGCCATTGAATTGCGCACCGGCACACGTGTTTGGGAAAAGCCAATCGCGTCGATCCAAACGCCATGGGTCGCGGGCGACTTCGTCTATGTGGTCTCCACGACAGGTGAATTGGTTGCTATGGACGTCAAGACGGGTGGGATCAAATGGACCCGCCAATTGCCAAGCTATCGCAATGAAAAGAAGAAAAAGAATCTGATTTCCTGGACTGGCCCAGTGATGGTTGGCGGGCGTCTGGTTCTGGCCTCATCGACCGGTCGGATTGAAGTGGTAAAGCCCGAAGATGGCACCACCCTATTCACCCGGGATGCAAAAGCGCCAATCTTTGTACCCCCTGCCATCGCCAATGGGACATTGTATTTCTACACCCATGACGGCGTTGTCGTGGCGCTCCGCTAGGTCGTGGCCCCACCTCTTAAAATCGCGGTCGTTGGGCGACCCAATGTTGGTAAGTCCACCCTGTTCAATCGTTTGGCAGGGCGCAAGCTTGCTATTGTCGATGACACACCAGGCGTCACCCGCGACCGTCGCGAAGCCAGCGGGCGGCTGGGCGATTTAGACCTGACGCTGATCGACACGGCAGGCTTTGAAACCGCGGCCGATGAAAGCCTTGAAGCGCGCATGCGGCTTCAGACGGAGGCTGGCATTCACGAGTCTGACTTATGCCTGTTCTTGATTGACGCGCGTGCGGGGATCACGCCCATAGACGAGGTCTTTGCCGACATTTTGCGTCGCTCTGGCAAGCCCGTAATCCTGGCTGCCAATAAGGCTGAGGGTAAATTGGCCGATGCTGGTGTGCTGGAAGCCTATGGCTTGGGTCTGGGTGAGCCTATCCCCATTTCGGGCGAACATGGCGAAGGGATGTCTGACCTATATTCGGCCATTCTTACCTTAATGGGCGATCGCGCCGCAGCCCCCGTGGTTGCTGATGAATTCGACGACGAAGACCAGGCCGAAGACGAGGCCCCGCAGACGGGTGAATTTGTCGAGGATGAGGATGATTTTGCGGGGTTAGGCTTTACCGATCTGGCAGAGAGTGAAAGCAATCTGCCGTTGCGCATCGCCGTTATCGGTCGCCCCAATGCAGGCAAGTCAACGCTCGTCAACGCCCTGATCGGCGAAGAGCGCTTGTTGACCGGGCCAGAAGCTGGGATCACGCGGGATTCCATCGGTGTGGATTGGATGTGGGACGGCCGTCCCGTGCGCTTGGTCGATACGGCGGGTATGCGGCGCAAAGCGAAAGTCCAAGAAAAGCTTGAGACCTTGTCCGTTGCTGACACCTTACGCGCCATTCGCTTTGCCGAAATCTGCCTGTTGGTGATGGATTCTGACGAGGCGTTTGAGAAGCAAGATTTGCAGATTGCCGATTTGGTGGCACGCGAAGGCCGTGGCCTTGTTTATGTGCTTGCCAAATGGGACCGCGTTGAGGACACCCAAGCCCGCTTGGCGACCTTGCAAGAGCGCGCCGACAAAGTCCTGCCGCAAACACGTGGCGCGCCTCTGGTACCCATCTCGTCCCTCTCGGGCCGAGGCCTCGATAAGCTCATGCCAGCGGTGCTGGATGTGCATGAGGACTGGAATGCCCGGGTCAAAACGCGCGACCTCAATGACTGGCTGAAAGAAGTCGTCACCAAACAGCCACCGCCTGCGGTGGACGGGCGGCGGGTAAAGCCGCGCTATATCGCCCAAATCAAGGCGCGTCCGCCCACCTTTGTTTTGCTCGCAAGCCGGGCGGCACAATTGCCCGACACTTATGTGCGCTATTTGGTCAATGGTATTCGCAAGGCATTTGATATGCCGGCAGTACCCATCCGTTTCATGGTGCGCGCGCCTAAAAACCCCTATGCAGGCGACGAGAGTGGGCGGCCTAATCTGTCGCGCAAGAATCGCGAAGCCGCCGCCAAACATGCGCAATCGTCAGACCGGGCACCAAAGGCGGCTGAAAAGCCAAAGCCTGCTAAACCCAAGAGTGCAACTTTCGCCCCCAAGGCCCGCATCCCAACTGGTGGCAAGAAGCT
>NZ_JADCBK010000122.1 GCF_020253525.1 Aquidulcibacter sp. | reverse complement strand
TGGCGCAGGGGCAGGTGCGGCGGCTTCTACTGGGGCAGCAGCGCTTGGGGCAGGATGGCCTTCTGCGGCCAATTCCAACGCCCCGATCAAAGCGCTATCGTCACCCTCGGGCTCAACACCCGTGGCTTCAAGCTCTGCCAAAATCTCTTTGATGCGGTCGATGCTTTCCAAGACCAATTGCACTTGGTCGGGTGTTGCCACCAAAGTTCCGTCACGGAATTTGCCTAAAAGGGTTTCACCGGCATGGGCAACAAATTGCAGACGTGGCAAACCTAAAAAGCCACAGGTTCCTTTAATCGTGTGAACCAGTCGGAAGATACTGTTAAGCGTATCGCCGTCCGTAGGATCGGCTTCAAAAACAACAAGCTGAGTATCGACGGTTTCGAGGAATTCATTTGTCTCGGTTATGAATTCGCCAAGTAGTTCATCCATAAAACTAGCCCTTTACCGACGCGTTGAATTTGACGCTTCACGCCAATCATCTGCACACAATGACGGCGGACGGTTAAGACAGGACTAAATTTTGAGCAGAAGTGCAGTATTATGCCGCTATACGAACAATTAGTTCAACGCGTTCTTCACTTTCGCGAGCGGCCAGTTCGGCACGCGCGCCCGAGGCGGTGATAAAGGCGAGATAGGGCTGGACCGAGCGCCCATCAAAACCCCCTTCCGGCATCTCGCCGGCTAAGCCGGCACGCACGGCGGGCTTCAGGCTGGCCCGAGGGCCGGTGGCAATGACATTCAAGGTCAATTTATCGTCTTCTTGACCACCGGTGACTTCCAATTGCCCGCCACGGGGCAAGCAATCGAGGCCGACAAGGATCAGATTCATCAGGATTCTTGCGGCTGCCCGTGGTGCTGTCTGCACGGGCAATGTCCAAACCAAGTCGGGCTTTTGGCTTTCAATAAAGCGGCGAGCCAATTCTTTAAGTTCACCTAAATCTGCCGTCCCGGGCCCGGTCGTGCCAGCGCCAAAAGTGGCGCGCATAAACTCGAGCTTCACCGCCGCTTGTCCGGCCGAGTTGCGGATAAGCTCCATCGCTTGCTCGCGCATATCTGCACCGTGGTCATCATCCAAAATGTCTAACGCCGTTGTGAGCGCCGAGATGGGCGACACAAGGTCGTGACAAATACGTGAGGAAATTAGCGCAACGAGGGTTGAGGCATCCATAAGCATGCAGCCTCTGTGCCCCGATTCGGCAACTTGCGGTCAGAAGAGCGCATTAGATGGCACAAGTTCGTGTTTCTGGCCCATTTCAGCAGCCACAATATCTGGTGTTATCAACATGTAGAGGGAAGTCCATATTTGTGGAAAACCCTATCACTAGCCCTTGTGTTAAAAAGTCGTGAAGCTACTATGGGTGGGCACACAGATAGTCGGCCTTTGGGGCTGGGCACAAGATATGGGGATATTCATGACCAACGGCTGGACGGATGATCGCGTCACCCTACTCAAGAAGTTGTGGACAGATGGGCTATCGGCCAGTCAGATTGCAAAGCAATTGGGCGGCGTAACGCGCAATGCCGTCATTGGTAAAGTCCATCGCTTGGGCCTCGCCGGTCGGGCCGCCCCATCGCGTCCAATCAAGCGTATTCCTGTGCCAACCGCGCGTCCGCGTCCGGTGTTGGTGGTGCCGCCACATGTCGCAGCCAAGGTCGAGTCTGCCGTCAAGGCTTTAGCCCCCGCCGCGCCTGCGCCCATTATCAAGCCAGCCGCTAAGCCAACCCCACCCCCGCAAAAGCGGGGTGATCTTATTGGCGTTCTGCAATTGGGCACCAATATGTGCAAATGGCCCATCGGCGACCCTGGCGATCCAGACTTTGGTTTCTGTGGCGCGCAATGTAGCTCCGGTGCCGTCTATTGCACCGAACATGCGGCAATCGCGTTCCAACCCGCCCTCAGCCGTCGCCAAGGCGGCAGCAAGGAAGATCGCGCGGCCTCAGAAGTCCGCCGCCTGGCCCGCTTGGCCAATTTTTAGATAGATAACCAAGTCTACTAAAAAAGCCGCTCCCTCCAGCGAGGGGGCGGCTCTTTTTGTGTCGATTGTGTCGCTAAATCTTAGTCTTCAAGCAGGCGACGGGCGATCACTTGGGCTTGGATTTCGCCAGCGCCCTCAAAAATGTTGAGGATACGTGCGTCGGCCAATACGCGGCTGACGGGATATTCCAGTGCAAAGCCGTTGCCGCCGTGGATCTGCAAGGCATTGTCGGCCGCAGCCCAGGCCACACGTGCCGCCAGAAGCTTGGCCATGCCGGCTTCCAAGTCACAGCGCTTGTCTTCATCCTTTTGGCGGGCTGCAAAATAGGTCAGTTGGCGTGCGCCCAAGATTTCGGCGGCCATTTGTACCAATTTGTTGTGCACGCGCGGGAACACAAAGATTGCGTCGCCAAATTGCTGCCGGTCGAGTGCATAGGCCAAGCCCAGATCGAGCGCATTTTGTGCAACCCCAATGGCGCGGGCGGCAGTTTGGATGCGCGCACTTTCAAACGTGGCCATCAAATGCTTAAAGCCCATGCCTTCGACGCCACCGAGCAGGTTTTCAGCCGGTACTTTGAACGCATCAAAGCCCAACTCATATTCCTTCATGCCGCGATAGCCCAAAACCTCAATCTCGCCCCCGGTCATGCCCTCTGCGGGGAAGGGGTTTTCATCGGTGCCGCGTGGCTTGGGGGCCAAGAACATGGAGAGGCCCGAGAAATTATTGGTTTCTGGCTTGGTCCGCGCCAACAAAGTCATCATGTCGGCCCGGGCTGCATGGGTGATCCAGGTTTTATTGCCCGTAATCTCCCAATGGCTACCTTTATTCTCGCCACGTGTGCGCAGCGCTCCAAGGTCTGAACCGGTATTTGGTTCGGTAAAGACGGCGGTTGGCAGGGTCTCAGCCGAGGCAATTCGGGGCAGCCAATAATTCTTTTGCGCATCGGTGCCGCCGGTCAGAATGAGTTCTGCCGCGATTTCAGAGCGAGTGCCCAGCGAACCCACGCCAATATAGGCGCGCGACAATTCTTCCGAGACGACGCACATCGCCGTCTTGCCCATGCCAGAGCCGCCAAACTCCTCGGGAATGGTCAGACCAAAGACCCCAAGCTCTGCCATCTCTGTCAGGACCGACATGGGGATCAATTCATCGCGCAAGTGCCAGCCATGCGCAAATGGGGCGACCTTTTCCTGACCAAAGCGGCGGAAGGTGTCGCGCACCATTTCATAGGTCTCATCCAGACCCGTCACTTCAATCGTGCCCTTGCCTTGGGCTTGGGCAACAAGGTCCGCCGTCCGGGTTTTGAGGTCTTGGGTGGCTGCCGCCAGAAGGGCCGTATTGGCCGGACCCGACAGGGCCTCTTCCACAAGTGCTTCAAGCCCAAGCTCAGCAGGGCGAATGGTTTCGCCCTGGTTCATGGAAATCCCGCCTTTGAGGTCGCCCAGATAGCTGGCGAACAAAAGGCAGGAAAGCGCAGATTCTGTCTCGCCAAATAGGCCTTCGTCCTGCAGTTTAAGCGCCCAATTGGCCACTTCGCGCAAGGTCTCCACATAGGTCGCGATCCACGCAAGCCCGTGCACAATATGCTGTTCTTGGTCGATTAGCTTGCGGTCAATCTTGCCGGCTGGGGCCACGCGCTTGCGCACAAAAGCCAAGGCCGCCGTTTTGATCGGTGCGAGGGCTGCCGCACTTTCCCCCAACAGGGCAGGAACGGTCTGAGGGGATAGGTCCAAAGCAAGCGTTGGCATGGCAGCGTTCATGGTAAGACTCTCTGATTTCGCATCTGCAGCATGACATAGCGCACGCGTGGCAGAAGGCAAAGGCTAAATTTAGCCCTATCTGCGCAGTATTTTTCTAAATTGAGAGCTTACATCCCCAAATTGGGGATATCATTTTCCAGAAGAGCGCGGTCTGCCGTAAAAATAACCCTGTTGGCCGATCACGCCGATCTCGCGCAGGGCTTCTGCCTCTTCGGCCGTCTCTACCCGTTCGGCCACCGTTTCCATGCCAAGGCCACGTGCCAATTGGTCGATCGCCACCACAAAGGCGCGACTATCTTCCCGCGATTCAATGTTCTTCACATAGGCACCGTCGATTTTGATTTCGTCCAGTGGCAGGGCGCGGATCGAGCGGAAAGACGTATGACCCTCGCCAAAATCATCCAAGGCCAAGCGGGCGCCCGCAGAGCGAACAGATTGGCCAAAACGCGCCGCCGCGTCCAAATCATGAATGGCAATGGACTCAGTTATCTCCACCGTTAAACGGTCAGAGATCGACCGATTATAGGCCAAGATGTCGAGATAATCGCGGCAGGCCGAGGAATCCGCAATTGTCCCTGCCGAGACATTAATCGCCAGCTTAATCGTATCTTCCCGCGTCAACGCGCTGAGCGCGAGATTGAGGGTCTCAATATCCAATTCCCCGACCAAGCCAGCGCGCTCTGCCGCTGGAATAAAGTCGATGGGGGCCACAACCCGCCCATCGACTTGGATTAGCCGAGACAAACATTCCCACCGCACCACTTGATTGTCCGCTGTGGAGATAATGGGCTGACGGAACAGGCACATGCGGTTATCCGCCAGAGCAGACCTCAGCATAAGTGTTTCAGGGTCATTGGCCGCCCGTGGTTTCGGCGGCACATATTCTGGTGCAAGCGCCATAATCTCGCGGAATACGATGATCTGGTGGGCCACGTTGGCAATCACTTCCAGATTGCTGGGACGCCGGATTGTAACCGGGTGGCCGCGACGCATAGCTTGGAAAGCGGCCCCTTCGACCGCTAAGTCCAATTCATCAAAATGGCTGGGCGGCCTGTCCACTTGCAGGAAGACCGCCGCCTTGACGGGATCTACCCATGACAAGCCGCCTGTCGCGTCAATCTTGCAGGCTGTCGCGTGCAAGAGGCTCAACGCATCTTCCGCCGGGCTAAGTGTGGCGTGTTGCAAGGGCTCAAGATGGATCGAATGGACCATTCGAATACCTCTGACCTATTTCCCCTCAAAAGAGAAGTCCTAAAATGCCCGGTTGCAGACCCTATCTTTTGGGGCGTCCGCCCGCCCGTTCTGCCGCCTTTGTCGAGACTTGGCTGGGCAGAGGCACAAAATCGAGGGCCGTTTCAACCGCCGCCAAGGGCGCTTCAGGCGGTGTTATCCAAGGAAGGCCAGTCTTTTTAACGCTTGCACTTGTCGCTTCTAGGTCAGACGGCTTCAGATTGCCGGTTATGGCGGACAAAGCAATGGTCGCGGCTTGCAGGTCGCGCACGGCCCGGGCTTGGGCTAATTGGGCTTCCAACAATTCCTGCTGTTGTATCAGCACGTCCAAAGTGGTCCGCAGCCCAACAGATTGTTCAAGCTCGGCCCCCTCAAAGGCAATTTGGGCCGCTTTGACTTGTTCGGCGGAAGCCGTCACCGCAATGCGTGCCACGCGGGCTTGATGCCAGGCATTGGTTGTGCGTTCTGAAATCTGGCGCTCGCCATCCACAGCTGAAAAGCGCGCTGCATTGGCATTACCCAATGCCTCGGTAATGCGCGAACTGGCGAGGCCACCGGTGAAGATGGGCACGGATAAGCGCGCCGTCACAGACGTATTGCCACTGCGATTGCCATCAAAGCTTGAATCAACGGCCCAAGCTTGGCTGGCTTGGACGGTGATTTTGGGACGGTTCTCGGCCTCAATCACTTTGGCCCCCGCCATCGCAATCGTCTCGCCCAAGCGGATCGCTGCAAGGTCAGGATTATTGGCCCGCGCCAGAACAAGCGCTTGATCGAGGCTGGCTGGGCCTGCAACTTCTTTGATTTCTGGTGTAAGTTCGGTGGGTGCTTGGCCGATCAGGCGTTCAATGGCCGACCGGCTGGCGTCAACGGCTGCTTCGGCAGCGGCCAAAGCAGTTTTGCTTGCCGCTTGGCGGGCTTCAACTTGGGCGACATCGGTCTTTGTGACATCGCCAACTTCAAAGCGCACGCGGACGGCTTCTAGCTGACGGTTCAGGGCCGCCAAATTCTGGCGACGTATTTCAACCGTTCGAATGTCGCGGCGCAGGTCTGCATAGGCGATGACCACATCGCGCATCACGGCCAGTTCGCTGGCTGCTAAACGTGCATCGGCTTGGGCGATTTGGGCGTCCGCCAAGCTCATCGCCGCTTTTACCCGACCCGCTAGCCAAACAGGCTGCGAGGCAGTGATGCCATAGGTTGTCGGCGTCGTCTCATTAGCCAAGCGGCTGGAGATCACGCCGGTTGAGCTGATGGATCGGGTCCAGGATTCTTGTTGGCCATAGGTGGCCTCGCCACCAATCTGCATCCGTCTTTGCGCAACGGCTTGGACACGGCGCTGGCCGAGGGCGCGCAGATTGGCGCGCTGGCTTTCAAGGCCTGGATTGGTTTGCAAGGCCAGCGTGACGGCTTCGGGCAGTGATTGTGCGAAAGCTGGGCTGGTCATGGCAGCCAAAATGGCCAAGGATATGCTGAAACGGGCGGCGTTTTTTACTGTGTTCATTGTTGGAGCATCTTTATGTTTGTGCACCACAGCATGTGGCGGGGGAGGGAACTCACGCGGCTGGTTTTTGTGCCTTAGTTTGGATCAGTACTGGCGTGACAAAAGCGCTTGTCATGCTTTAACCTTAATCGATGAACAAAAGAGGGGTGTGGCAGATATCCTTCCGTAAAGTTCACAACTAATTGAGCGCAAAATGACTCGTTTGGCTAGATGGCAATTGACCTTCCAACCGGTGTGGCCACACAATAGAGCCATGAGGGGTCGAAAATGGTTTGTGGAAACAAAGCGAGCCGACGTTGAGACGTCTATTAAGGGCAGATTGTGATCCATGAAGGATGATGCGACTTTGAGCCAAGAAAACCCCCTCAACACGCGGGAAACTGGGCATAATGCCACCCGCTGTAGCCTGCGTCGGCGTGACATGATGGGTGGGTTGGTTTGGCCAAGTCTCTGCGCGACGGGCTTGTTCAGTGCAGCTGCAAGTCCTGCTTTAGCCCAAGCCAAAAGCAAAGCGCCGCCGGCAGAGCGCGGCATAAACCCGTTGACCTGGCTTAATCGCGGTCGGGATAGTTTTGATACGGTCTATGAAGCCTCCACCGGCGTGGTCGCGGCGCGCATGCGTGACTTTTCGATTCGCGCACCGGACGGAAATCTCTGCCAAGCCCGTATTGCCTATCCGGTGACAGTCTTTGACCGCATGCCCTTGATCCTGTTCTGCCCCGATGCGGGGTGCAAGGGGGCCATGTATGATCCTTTGATCGGTGCTTTGGCAGCGAGCGGCTATTTCGTCATCGCCTTGGACGATCCCCGCGCGGTTAGTCTCAAGGCCAGCGACGGCAGTACTTTGGTAGCCAGTTTGCCAGATCAGCGGAGGCCCAGCCTCGCCGAAGCCCGTTTCTTAATTGATATGTCTTCGGAGGCGGCTCAAATATTGGGGCCGCGTGCCAATCGGGTGGATGCGTCACGCGTTGGCGTGGCAGGCCATGGCGAAGGGGCTTGGATGGCGCTGAGTTTGGCGGGCTGGGGGTCTAGCGAGTCCGATGTCGCCATTACCCGCGACGGCCGCGTCATGGCAGCCTTTGTGCTGGCCCCATCGGCGTTAGAAGCCAATAGGCGGATTGTGAATGGCGTTGCCGAAGGTGGTGCCCTGGCCCTCTTGGCCGGTCCGAAAGGCACTTTGCCACAAGCTTTGCCTGGCAGTGGGCTAATTGCTCTTGGTTTGCCCGCACGATCGGCCACCTTTGGCGGCTTGATTGGAAATCCAGCTGTAGAGCGACGCAAAGGTGCGCGGCAAGTAATTGAACCCAAGCCCTTGGCCGCAGCCGTTGCTGCCGCCTCGATCTTCTTTGATTGGGGCCTGAAACGACAGGGAGACCGCAAACGCACCCTGCTTGGCCTGAATGGTCGGGTGGTGGAAGGGCTTTCTCAACCCCTACAGCTCAGCCGCGCTTAGATTGCTGATTGGGTGCGCAGCAGCGTCAGTCCCCTGTTAAATTCGCCCGCATAAAGCTCATAAAGTCGATCAGAACTGCAAAATTTCTGCGGGCCTAGTGCGAAAGCAAGACAATGCCCTTAAATAAGCGGGTCTCAACCCGATGGGAAAATTTTATAGACCAAGGTTGATGAGGAGGCTTTAGGCCAATGAGTGATGATGCAAATGCCACCAAAACACCCGTAACCGATACGGTGTCCGCGGAAGCAGTGCTGCCCGAGATCAAGGTTGAGTCGAAAGATTTAGTCCGTATCCGTGGCCAATTGTCCTTGGATGACCGGGCTTCAATCGCCACCTTTGGCGATAATGCCCAGCGTAATGTCGTGGCCTATGCCGACCGAATCCTGGCCCAAACGCAAAATCGTGAGTTGGGGGATACGGGCCGTCTGTTGACCGACATCATCGCGAAAGCCAAGGCCTAGACCCCGCCGCCATGCAGAAGAAAGGCTTCTTCGGCAAATTATTTGGCGGTGCGCGCGCCGAGATTGAAAAGTTCAAAGGCAAGTTTGAAGACGTCGCCAGCCAGATCGACGCCATTGCGATCCAATTGGAAAAGCGCAAGGACGGTCTGCGGCGCGATATCGCCGTCTTGGACGATTTGCACGAACAAACAGCGGCCTCTATCGCCCAGCTCAGCGCCTATATCGAAGCCGGTGAAGCTTTCGCCGCCGAAATCAAGGCAACCCGCCTGCTAGAGCTTAAGACCATTGCCGATGAGGCTTTGTTGACCGGCGATGGCATGATTGAAGCCCAAGCTTACCGCGATGCCCAACAAGCTATGGAGCGCCTTGAAAAGCGGATCTTCTATCTGAAGCAAGCCCGCCAAATCGGTATCCAGCAATTGCCGCAAATCCGCATCGTCCAAGCCGGTGATGAGACTTTGGTGGAGAGCTTGCAGGCTTCAACCCGCCTGACTATCCCCTTGTGGAAGCAAAAGATGGTGCTGCTCTTGGGGCTGCGCCGTCAAGAAGATGCTTTGGCCATGCAAAAGGCGGTCACCGATGCCACCAATGAAATGCTGCGCCAGACCTCGTCTATGATGAAGGATCAGGCGATTGCGATTGAAGAGCAGTCCCAGCGCGGCATTGTTGACCTTGAAACCTTGGAACAGGCCAATCGCGACTTGATCGATACGATTTCGGGCGTCCTTTCCACGCAAGAAGAAGGCCGCCAGAAGCGCGCCATGGTCGAAAAGCGCATGGATGAAATGACCCAAGAATTGCGGCAGGCTTTGGTGCAAGGACGCGTGTCATAATTCATGGCCCGTCGCCGCTCGAAAGACTGGTTGAAGGAAGAGTTCAGCGTTCGGATTCGCTCGCCGCAATCCCTGGGCGTGCTTGCCTTCTGGTTTATCATCTGGGCCATTTGTGACTTTAACCCCTGGGTCGGGATCGGCTTGTTCTTTGCAGCAGGCGGGTCGATTGGCCTTTTCGGCGGCAAGCGCGACACAGTCGATGACCTGTGGGGCTATGACGATGACGAGGATGATTATGACGACGAGGATGACAAGCCGCGTCGTCAAGGTGGCGAGTCTGAGGCTGCCGCCCGGGCACGTGCCAATGGTGAAGCTTTACCCGCACCCGAAGCCCCACCAAAACTGCATCAAGCCGTTATTGAAGACGCCAAGCCCGCTTTGGTGCGCCTAGAAGCTGCCGCCAGCGTGGCTGAAGGCGAATTGGGCGCCCGCCTGCGCAATATGGTCGCCCGCGTAAAAGAGGTGGAGATGGGCCTGCGGCAAGACCCCTCGAAATTATCCGATGTCCAGCGCCTCTTTACCTATTATCTGCCCGCCACGGCTGACCTATTGAGTGCGCGCGGCGCGGTGGCCGGTGGTGCCGATCCCGCGCGTTTGGCGGAAATCGATACGATGATTGGCAAGCTTGATCTTGCCTATACCGACTTTGCCAGCCGCCTTCGGGGCCACGATGCCCGCAGCCTCGAGATTGATTTGCGCTTGCTCGATCAATCCTTGGACGATGAATTCGCACATAAGACAAAGGGCTAAAGGATGGCCAAGCCGCCGTCTGACACACAAAAGCCGCGCCGGGGTGGGGCAGGAACCTCATGGTGGGTCATCTTTGGCTCTTTAGCCGCCTCTTTGGCAATTGGCGGGGCGCTCCTGGTTGAGTTGCGCTCTGGCCCGATTGTGGCGGGGCTTGTGGCCCTGTCGCTTTACGGCTTTCTGACGGTCGCACTGCCCAAACTTATCCAGCGCAAAGCAGCACCAGATGAGCCCAGCCCACCCGAACTTGACCCAGAAGATAGCGATCCCCGCCACGCCCTGATGGTCGAGGCACACCAGCATATTTTGGCCATCCGCGCCGCCATCCCCGCCGTGCCACTCCCCGTCGGCCAAGTCCTCGACGCTTTGGTCCGTCACGGCTTGACCATTTTGGATACGGTGGCGAGCCAGCCTGAAAAACTGAACCCCATTCTGCGCTTTTTCACTTATTATCTACCCGCCACAGCTGATCTGGTGTCTGACCGTCTGAAATTAGAAGCCCATGCCGGCCAAGCCCGCTTGGCCGAAATCGACCACACATTAGGCCGCCTGCAAGAAGCTTTCGCCAGCTTTGAACGCGCGGTTGTAGAGCCCGACCTCGCCTCCGTCGATCTCGACATCGAACTCTTAGATCGCGCTTTGAAGGACGATTTGGC
The DNA here is from genome assembly GCF_020253525.1 of Aquidulcibacter sp. Classification (GTDB taxonomy): domain Bacteria; phylum Pseudomonadota; class Alphaproteobacteria; order Caulobacterales; family Aquidulcibacteraceae; genus Aquidulcibacter. The sequence goes on along the minus strand of NZ_JADCBK010000122.1, from coordinate 1,245 downwards.
CCCACGGTGAGGGGGGGGCACGTCGCGCCGTAGGGTGCATTCCATTTATGGAATGCACCATGGGCATGCCAAATCTGAAGGTTCTTTTGACTTGGAACGCTTCAATGCCTCGCTTTGCTCACATTAGAGCCGCCCAATAATTCTTATTGCGCAGATTTGGGTGTCGAGAGGTGAAATCGACTTCGTCGACGCGCCGAAGGCGCGCCTCTTGACCCCCAAATTTGCGCGCCCAAACTCGACCTAAGCCTTTGCCTAGGCAGAGCCTGCGGCAAAGGCTGTCCAAGTAAAAACATCGTAGAAACAGCGTTGCACACATGGTGCATTCCTGTCGGAATGCACCCTACGGCGTCGCGCGTTGTTAAAGTTAGACGCGCTTTACACGTGAAGTGGCCGATCTTCATGATTTGTGCAAAGAATGTCCATCAAATCTCCACGCTGAAAGACTGTAAGCGACCCGCGTCAATAGTTTGAAAACGGGGACGGCGAGATCGCATCATGCTTATCCATCCTTTTAGAAGAATGTGCGCAGCCATCGTGGCAGCGCTAGCCTCTTTAATCGGTTTAAGCGCCTGTGCTGAGCGTCATGCTTCCAACTCTGTCCCCGGTCAGACAATCTCTTTCAAGGGCCAAAACGGAGTCGATCTTGAGGGTACCCTCACTTTGCCAAGCACTAATCCCAACGGGAAGGCTCCGGCAGTGCTTTTGATTCAGGGCAGCGGTCCAACCGATCGCAATGGCAATCAGCTACCATTTGTTCGCACCGACTTGCTCGCGCAATTGGCAACCGATCTTACTGCACGCGGCTATGTAACTTTGCGATACGATAAGCGTGGGATGAAGGCCGGCCGATTAACCCTGCCTCGGGACCCTGTTGAGCTTAAAAACTTTGTTGCATGGTCAAATTTTGTCGGTGACGCGCGTTACGCGCTGAACTATTTAGCTCAGAATCCAAACGTCGATCCAAAAAGGATTTATGTCATTGGCCATAGTGAAGGCGGGCTGATCACGCTTGACCTTGTTCAGGATCGTACTTTGCCAATCAAAGGCGCTGTCATTCTCGCAACGCCAGCTCGGCCAGCCCAAGTGTTAGTTCGCGAGCAAGTCTCAAACCTTATGCGAGAGCAAGGCGCAGGCGCGGCACAAATTGCGACGACCTTAGCGGCGATGGCCCGTCTCGATAACGCCATTTTTGCAACAGGCAATGTTCCTGAAGATGTGCCACGTGAACTAGGCCCACTTTACGAG
>NZ_JADCBK010000121.1 GCF_020253525.1 Aquidulcibacter sp. | reverse complement strand
CCGCCGCCACCGCCACCGCCCTCAATACCATCCCCGGCGTCGTCGAAAACGGCATCTTCCTCGCCTTCCCCCGCACCGTCCGCACCGTGCTTCTCGGTCATGAGGATGGGGTGGATATGGTGGAGGTTTAGGCCCACCGCACGAATGTCCCGTCATCTTGACGCCTGATCGCTTTGACGCCAAAAACAACCTATGGATTTGGACTATTTCTTGGACCGCTGGTCGGGCCGAGAAGGTGGTGCTGAACGCGCGAATTATCAGGCGTTTTTAAGTGAGTTGACGGAAGTGCTTGGGGTGGCGAGGCCAGACCCTTCTGCGGCAACGACTGAGCTGAATGACTATGTATTTGAGCGGGCTGTCCGGCCTGTAGGGCAACCTAATGCCCAGCCAAAGCGCATTGATTTGTACAAGCGCGATCATTTCATCCTCGAAGCCAAGCAGAGCCGCTGGCGCGTGGATAATGCCAAATATGTGCCCAATTATGAGCAACTCACCCTGCCTGCCTTAGAGGCCACACCTGCCATAACGCGCAAGCCTGCTTGGGATGCTCTGATGCGCAACGCCTTCACCCAAGCGTGCGATTACGTCGCCATGTTGCCACCCGATCATAAGGCCCCGCCCTTTCTGATCGTGGCTGATGTGGGCCGCTGCCTCGATATTTATGCCGACTGGACGGGCACAGGCCGGGGCTATTCCTCTTTTCCAGACCGCTTGAACAACCGCATCCTGCTGGAAGACTTACGCGATGAAGATGTTCGCAGGCGTTTGGCCGCGATCTGGACGGACCCGCACAGCCTGAACCCCGCAACGCGCGCGGCCTATGCCACGCGCGAGATCGCGACCCGATTGGCAGAGGTCTCCAAGTCGCTTGAGGCCAAGGCCTTTGCGGCAGAGGATGTGGCCCTATTCCTGATGCGCTGCATCTTCACCATGTTTGCCGAAGATGTCGCGCTTTTACCGCCCAAAAGCTTCACCGATCTTTTGACCCGCAGCCTGGAAAAGCCCGAGCGCTTTGCCCGCAATTTGAAGGATTTGTGGGAGGCGATGGATAAAGGCGGCGATAGCCTCGCGATTGATGCCAAGGTGCGCCATTTTAACGGTGGCCTGTTTGCCTCAACCACGGTTTTTGAATTGGAAAAGGCCGAAATTGGTGAGCTTCTAGCCGCAGCAAAGAAGAATTGGCGCGAGGTGGAGCCTGCAATTTTCGGCACCTTGTTGGAACAAGCCCTCGACCCAAAAGAACGGGCACGATTGGGGGCCCATTTCACCCCGCGCCCCTATGTTGAGCGCGTCATTGAAGAAACCATTATGGGCCCGCTAAAGCGCGATTGGGACGCGACTCTCCGCAAAGCAGAACAAGCCAAGTCCGATGGCTTTGACGGGCGTGCGACGGAACTGGTGCGCGCTTTTCATCATGAGCTGTGCAGCTTGCGGGTGCTCGACCCCGCCTGTGGCACCGGCAATTTTCTCTATGTCGCCTTAGACTTGATGAAGCGCTTAGAGGGCGAGGTCCTCAATGCGATGGAGGAATTGGGCGGGCAAGAGGGCTTGGCCTTCTTGAAGGGCGAGGGTGTGACGCCAGATCAATTCTTAGGACTAGAACTCAACCCGCGCGCGGCCAGTATTGCTGAGCTTGTTTTGTGGCTGGGCCATTTGCAGCAGCATTACCGCAACCGCGAGGGCCATCCGGCAGAGCCGATCCTGCAGGCCTTTGGCAATATCACCAAAATGGATGCGGTGCTGACCTGGGATGGCTTTCCCATTCCCCAGGTCAAGGACGGGCAAGAATTCTATCCAAATCCACGCCAACCCGCTTGGCCAGAGGCAGACTTTATTGTTGGCAATCCGCCGTTCATTGGGGGCAAGGATATTCGTGCCCAATTGGGCGGGGCTTATTGCGAGGCCTTGTGGAAAGCCCATCCGGCCATGAATGATAGCGCGGATTTGGTGATGTATTGGTGGGACCGCGCCGCCCAACTTCTGACCGCCCCCAAAACTCGCCTGCGCCGCTTTGGCTTTGTGACTACCAATTCCATCACCCAAGTGTTTCAGCGCCGCGTGGTGGAGCGCCATTTGGCGACCAAGTCGCCTTTATCGATCGTCTTTGCCATTGGCGATCATCCTTGGACCAAAGCTACTAAGGATGCTGCCAGTGTGCGCATCGCCATGACGGTGGCCGAAGCGGGCAATCATGACGGTAAAGTCCTGACCGTGACACAGGAATTGGGCCTCGACAGCGACACCCCGCAAATCCAGTTTCATACCCAGCATGGACGGGTGAATCCTGATCTGACGATTGGGGTGGACTTGAGCAAAGCGCTGGCTTTGCGGGCAAATGAGGGTTTAGCTAGTCGCGGGGTGGCCTTGCATGGAAGCGGCTTCATCGTAACGCCAAAAGAAGCCCAACTCTTGGGACTTGGCACCCGCTCGGGCCTTGAGAAGCACATCCGGCCTTATCGCAATGGCCGGGATATTATGGGGCGATCCCGTGATGTGATGGTGATTGATTGTGAAGGACTAAGTGAAGAAGAGGTAAGGCAGACCTATCCAGAAGTGTTTCAGCATCTTCTGGTCAAGGTTAAGCCTGAGCGGGATTTGAATAACGAAGAATATCGACGCAAACATTGGTGGTTATTTGGAAGAAAGCACACAGATCTAAGAGCCTTTTTGCATGGCTTGCCCCGCTATATCGTGACCGTGGAGACCTCCAAGCATCGCGTTTTCCAATTCTTGGATGCCGAGATTTTGCCGGATAACAAGCTTCTGGCGATTGGCTGCGATGGACCAGAAGTATTGGGCGTGCTGTCTAGTCGTATCCATTTTGATTGGTACATTGCCAACTCGGGCATGCTGGGCGTCTATGACCGTGAAGCGGTTTATGTAAAATCCCGCTGCTTCGACCCCTTCCCATTCCCCGATGCCACCCCTGAACAACAAGCCATGATTGGCGCGATTGCCGAAGAATTGGACGCGACGCGTAAGGCGGCTTTGGCGGAAAATCCGGATTTGACGCTGACTGGCCTCTATAATCTCTTGGAAAAGGTGCAAGCCTTGTCCTCCCCCGTTGCACGGGGGAGGGGGACCGCGCGAAGCGTGGTGGAGGGGGGATCGCCACCCGCTTTGACGGCTGAAGAAGACGATCAAGCCAGACGGGGCCGCATACATATTCTTCGCCATTTGCATGAACGCTTGGATGCGGCGGTCGCCGAAGCCTATGGCTGGCCACATGATTTGAGCGAGCAAGAGGTGTTGGCGCGCCTTGTCGCCCTCAATCAAGAGCGCCGGGCTGAGGAAGCCAAAGGCCATGTCCGCTGGCTGCGGCCCGCCTTCCAAATCGGCCGCTTTGGCAGGCCCGGCGATACACGCACCACGGGGGAACTGGACTTGGGGCTACCCAGCCTGCCAAGCCCTTCGGGCTTGCCGACTTGGCCTAAGGACCGCGACTCCCAGCCCTTTGAAGTGGAAAGTGCGGTCCGTGATTTAGGGGCCGAAGTTACCGCAGCCCAATTGGCGCGGGTCTTCCGCGGCGGCGGCAAGCGCATCGAACCCCGCGTCAACCAAATCCTCCTGACCCTTGCCACCTATGGCCGCATCCAACGCACAGGCGAAGGTCGGTATCGGGCTTGAGAGATCGTGATGGAACTTGCTTTGAAGGAAATGAAATGTCGAACCGGAAAAATGATCTTGTATGCAAGCCCCTGTTCGACCTGAACTCCCCCCAGGCTGTTATCCGGTTTCGGGATTTGGCTGCGGCCTTTGACGCAAAACTTGCGGGGTCAAAGGAGGCCGCCCTTGCTCAGCTTCAGGCAGAAGGGGTTTTGGATGAAGACGGTAATCTGACAGAGTATTATGCCGAACAGTAAATGCATTTAGTTTTAGGGGGTGACGAGAAAAAGGTGTGGGCGGAGAGGGTGCAGGACGATGTCTGAAATGAACAGGCCTTTAGCCGCCGCTATGCGGGCGATGGCCGAGCGGGCATTGGACCCCCGCGAGCGCTTGGGCTTTCTGAAATCTGCTTGGGACCTCGATCCGACCAAACTGCATGTCTTGGAGCAGATCAAGGCCTTAGAGCGACAAATCCTTGATGAAACTTGTTACGTCGCGATCGAGCAAGCAATCATTGTCGGTGAGCCGTCAGCCCAGATTGAGGGCTGTCTCTATGTTCTGCAGCCGGACCGCAGTTTAAAGCCACTGGATGGGCAAGAGTTGAGGGCTTTCCATGAGCGACACCCAAACTTTGTCAAAAACTGGAGGCGCTAACCTCCCCCCATCCACATCCCCCACCTAGCAATCATCCACCCTGCGCCCTACATGGAAAGGCTCGACCTCTAACGAAAGCTGACCTTCCATGACTGACGCGACCGCCTATGATTTTGACTTATTTGTCATTGGTGCGGGCTCTGGGGGGGTGCGGGCGGCGCGGATGAGTGCGGCTTATGGGGCCAAGGTGGCGGTGGCGGAAGAATATCGCATTGGCGGAACCTGTGTGATCCGCGGCTGTGTGCCGAAAAAGCTTTTGATCTATGCTTCTGAATTTGGTCATGAAATGGCCGATATTGCCCCGGGCTATGGCTGGACGTTTGAGGGGGCAAAGTTTGACTGGCCGACGCTGCGCGACAATGTGGGCGCTGAAGTCGACCGTTTGAGCGGGATTTATGCGCGTAACTTACGCAATTCGGGCGTCACCATTATCGAAGCGCGCGCCGAAATCACCGGCCCCCACAGCGTGAAATTATCGACGGGCGAGACGGTGACCGCCAAGTTCATTCTGATTGCCACAGGCGGCAAACCCTATGTGCCGACCGAAGTGCCGGGGATTGAGCATGCGATCACCTCCAATGAAATCTTCCTGTTGGATGCGCTGCCTAAGTCGATCCTGATTGCCGGGGGCGGCTATATTGCCGTTGAGTTTGCGTTTTTGTTGAAGGGCTTGGGCGTTGATGTGACGCTGCTTTATCGCGGCGATACGGTGCTGCGCGGCTTTGATGATGATGTGCGCCTGCATGTGCATGGCGAATTGAAGCGCAAGGGCATTCGCGTGGTGACCCACACGGTCTTGGCCAGCGTGGAGAAGACTGAAACGGGCTTGGTGTCGCATTTGGTCAGTGGCCAAACGGTCAAGACCGAGGCTTTGATGCTGGCGGTGGGCCGCGACCCCTATAGCGATGGGCTGGGCTGTGAGAGCGTGGGCGTGGCGCGCGAGGCCAATGGCGCGATCAAGGTGGATGCCTTCTCCCAAACCTCTGTGCCCTCCATCTATGCGGTGGGCGATGTGACCAATCGGATGAATCTGACCCCGGTGGCGATCCGGGAAGGGGCGTGCTTTGCCGCCACCGTCTTTGGCGGCACGCCTATGGCCTTTGACCATGATACGATTGCCACCGCGGTCTTCTCCCAACCTCCAACGGGAACGGTTGGCCTGTCTGAAGCCGATGCGCGGGCAAAATATGGCCCGGTTGATATTTATAAGACCACCTTCCGGCCGATGCGCTATGTTATGCCCAATGACGAGACGCGCATGCTGATGAAGCTGATTGTGCGGCCTTCCGATGATGTGGTGATTGGCTGCCATATCGTTGGGCCTGACGCGGCAGAAATCATCCAAGCCGTTGGTATTGCGGTTAAACATGGGCTCACCAAGGCCCAGTTTGACGCGACCTGCGCCGTCCACCCCACGGTCGCCGAAGAGCTGGTGACGATGAAAGACAAGTGGGTTCCACCCATTTTATAGGCCAGAAGCCCGGCCTAAGCCTTTTTCTTTCTCTGTTAGGCAATCTGTAACCCCTGCCCATTACTGATGGGTAAGTTACCCTGTGCGTGCCCTATCCACACTGAAAGCCAGGCGAGGTGCCGATGCGCCCATCCCCGCAGAGCAAAGCTGCCCCGATCCTTTTGGCGGAGTCAAACCCGCAGATCCGCTCGGCTGTGCGCTCGATCCTATTGCATTACGGATTCAGCAATATCAATGAAGTGTCTGATTCTAAGGCATTTATCGATGCGGTCCGCTCGATCCCCTATCGGGCGATCTTGCTGGATTCTGGCATTCCTAATTTGGACTCGATCGCCATCACGCGGCTGATCCGTTCGGGCAAGTTGGGCGTCAATCGCATGTCTGCCATCATTCTTTTGGCCAGTCGCAGCGACATGACCTTTGTCTATGAGGCGCGCGAGGCAGGGGTAACTGAATTGGTGGCAAAGCCGTTTTCAAGCTCAGTCTTGCTGACGCGCTTGGTTGCAGCCCTCGAAAAGCCCCGACCCTTCATTTCCTCTGAAGGCTATAATGGTCCCTGCCGTCGCACCGGGCGCGTCAATCCCGATATTGAACCGCCAAAGCAGCGCCGAGAGGATAAGGTCCCGACGCGGATTGACGAATTGCTGGTCCTGCCGCGCCATACCCCTTAAGGAAGATCAGCCAAACAAAGCAATTGTCTGGCGGCAGGCTAAAAGGGGCTTGCCATCAGAGGCCCAGACATAGGAATTCTGGGCTGAATAGCCATCGGCAATCGCCTCGCTCTTTAAATGGGCGGCATGCCAGCCGTCAGGGCTTGAAAGATCGTCGGCCAAGAAATCCACCATCCAGGTCATGGTGCTTAAGGGTGTGAAACTGTCAAACAGGCTGAGGGCGGCGGGAGGCGGCGCATCGGCCAAGGCCAAAAGCGTGGCTTCAGCAAAATCCTCATGGCTATCAAGTGCTTTCAGCCACCAACAAATATCGGCATCTGGCGCACCCGATAGCGGGAGGCCACCTTTGGCAACCCGCATGTCGAAATGGTCGGTAAAATGCGGCAGCACCCGGTCCTTTGGCTTTGGGCGATAGACTTCATCGGGGCTGGGCAGGCTTGGCATGTCTAACAGGACTTGCCGCTTGGTCGAGACGCGGCTTGCCCCAAAGCAGAAGGTCGCATGCACGCCAAATCCGGCTTCGCTGCTTAAGTCAGCGGTGACAAAGGCGGCAGACTTGCCCTGCCTTAGGATGGTTGGGCGGATATGCACATCCCCGGCGCTGGGCCCCGCAAAGGCAATCAGGGCAGACCGCAAGGGGGGCAGGTCTGGAAAGGCCAGGCGGGTGGCATGCAGGCACAAGGCCGATGATATCCCGCCATAGAGGGTGCGGCCTTGCATCCAATCGGGTCCAACTGTGGTTTGATAGGTGCCGTCCTTCAGAACCATGCTGTTTAGCAAAGTATCAAAGCGGGTAGGGGCGGGTGTGTCGCTCATGCGGCTAAAGCTTCCTGTACTTGGCCTAAACGGTCCTTGCCAAAATAAAGTTCGCTGCCCACGAAGAAGCTGGGCACACCAAATACCCCGCGCGCGACGGCACTTTCGGTATTGGCAATCAGGGCAGCCTTAATTTCGGGCGCGGCCGTTGCGGCCATCAGGGCAGGGCCGTCTAGGCCTGCTTGGGTCAGAACCTGTTCGATCACAGCCACATCATCCATTTTCAATCCCTCTTCCCAAAAGCCTTTTAGCACGGCTTGCAAATAAGGCAGGCCGACGCCAGCGGCTTGGGCAGCGATCAGGCCGCGCTGGGCATGAATAGAGTTCAGCGGGAAGTGCGGGTTCATTTTAAACGCTGTCAGCTTGTGGCGCGCGATAAAGCGGCGCATCTCCAGCATCTCATAATCCAGCTTATTCTTGATGCCGCCAAAAGCCACCATGGGGGCTTGGTTGCCCGTGGCTTTGAAAATGCCACCCAACAGACAGGGTGTAATCACCAATTCTGCCCCGGTCGCCTCCAAAATTGGGCCTAAAGCATGATAGGCCAAATAGGCATTGGGGCTTGCAAAATCGAAGATGAATTCAAGCTGTTTCATGGTTTCCTCACCAGGTTTCACTGCCGGGCCGCAGATCTAATTCATGGGTCCAAGCGCATTTATTTTGGTTCCATAACCAGACCCAATTCTTGGCCGCCTCATCGACTTGGATGATATCGCCCTTGGCCAAGCGGGCCTCATAATCGGGCAATAAGCCTTTTATAAAGCTGCCTTCAACCATGCCGTCTAGGATCACATGGGCGACATGCAGGCCTTTGGGGCCTAATTCGCGCGCCATGCTTTGGGCTAAAGCGCGCAAGGCATGTTTGGCCCCGGCAAAGGCAGAAAAGCCCTCGCGCCCGCGAAAGCTTGCGGTGGCACCGGTAAAGATGATGGTGCCGCGTCCCCGCGGGCTCATCACGCGCGCCGCCTCGCGCCCAGCGACAAAGCCTGCAAAGGCTGCCATTTCCCAGACTTTTTGATAGACCCGCGAGGTGGTCTCTGTGATCGAAAAGCGCACATTGGCCCCGATATTGAAAGCCACGACTTCTAAATCGCCAATCTCGGCCTCAATCTTATTGATTAAAGCCACCATCGGTTCTTCCTCGCGCGCATCAATGCCAAAGGCATAAGCCGCTCCGCCCTGATCGCGGATGGACTGGGCCAAGGCCTCCAAGCTGTCGAGGTTGCGTGGGCGGCGCGTCATGCACACAATCAGGCCTTGGGCGGCAAAGGCGCGCGCAATGGCCCCTCCAAGGCCATCGCCAGCCCCTACCACCAGACAAACTTTCGCGCGCTCTTGGGTCATGCTTGCTTTTTCCTTGGCCAGACGCCTATAGTCAGTCCATAAACTAAACGCACTTAACGGGCGGCGCTGGTCAGCGTCAATCACCTCCGCAGCGTCAACTAAGAGAGTATTTGCATATGCGTTG
>NZ_JADCBK010000120.1 GCF_020253525.1 Aquidulcibacter sp. | reverse complement strand
GGTGTTGGTGGCATTCAAAGAAACGATGTCATCCCGGACGGCGCAGCCGATCCGGGACCTCCTGCCGCAAAGTCCCATGGGGTCCCCGCTCTTCGCTCACGCTTCGGCGGGGATGACATCGATGAAATAGAGAATTGATCTAGAAGCACTTTGGTGCCCATTTTGGTCACCAAACCGCTTCCTATAGCGTGTCCGGGCAATCAAAGTTGGCCTTTGGGGCAGGCAGGGCCTGCACCAAAGCCTTCCAGATGAAAAAACTATGCTCAGCGTTGTCATCACTGACGCAAAGTCCCAAGGGATCCCCCGCTCCACGTCGTTCCGGCGGGGGTGTTGGAGACGCCCAAGCAAAAGCAAAAAGCGCGGCCCGTTGCCGGACCGCGCTCGTTGAAATTGGAAGAGGATGAATGGACTTCTTAGAAGTCCATATCGCCACTGGGATTTGCACCGCAAATCCCAGCACTTTTAATGATGGGCGATTTTATGGACTTCTTAGAAGTCCATATCGCCCATGCCGCCCATGCCGCCTGGCATGCCGCCTGGTGCGCCGCCGGTGTTTTTCTTTGGCGCTTCCGCGATGGTGGCTTCGGTGGTGATCAGCAAGGAAGCAACCGAAGCTGCGTCTTGCAGAGCGGTGCGAACGACCTTCACGGGGTCGATGATGCCGGCGGTGATCATGTCGACATATTCTTCAGTCTGGGCGTTGAAGCCGAAGGAAACCGAAGCATTCTCCAGGATCTTACCCACAACGATCGAGCCTTCGACGCCTGCGTTTTCCACGATCTGGCGGATCGGGGCTTGCAGCGCGCGACGGACGATGTTGACACCAGCTTCTTCGTCGTCGTTCGAGCCCTTCACAGTGATGGCTTTCGAAGCACGCAACAGGGCGCAACCGCCGCCAGCCACAATGCCTTCTTCCACCGCTGCGCGGGTTGCGTTCAGCGCGTCATCCACGCGGTCCTTACGCTCTTTCACTTCAACTTCAGTCGCACCGCCAACCTTGATCACGGCAACACCGCCAGCCAATTTGGCCAGACGCTCTTGCAGCTTTTCACGGTCATAGTCAGACGTGGTTTCTTCAACTTGACGCTTGATTTGCGCGATACGGCCTTCGATGTCGGCCTTTTCACCAATGCCATCGACGATGGTGGTGTTTTCCTTGGTGATGGTGACCTTCTTGGCGCGACCCAACATCTCGATGGAAACGGTTTCCAACTTGATGCCGAGGTCTTCAGAAATCACTTGACCACCGGTCAGGATCGCAATGTCTTCCAACATGGCTTTACGACGGTCGCCGAAGCCAGGAGCCTTGACGGCTGCCACTTTCAAACCACCGCGCAACTTGTTGACGACCAAAGTCGCCAAGGCTTCGCCTTCAACGTCTTCTGCGATGATCAACAAGGGACGGCCGGATTGGACCACAGCTTCGAGCACTGGCAACATGGGCTGCAAGCTCGACAGCTTCTTTTCGTGGATCAAGATCAGAGGATCGTCGAGCGAAACTTCCATCTTGTCGGCATTGGTGATGAAGTAAGGCGACAGATAACCACGGTCGAACTGCATACCTTCCACGACGTCCAATTCGGACTCGAGGCTCTTGGCTTCTTCAACGGTGATGACGCCTTCATTGCCAACCTTGCTCATGGCTTCAGCAATCATCTTACCGATTTCTGCTTCGCCATTGGCCGAGATGGTGCCGACTTGTTCGATTTCAGAGTTCGACGAAACCTTCTTGGCCGAAGCCTTCAGGCCTGCAACCACTTCGGTTACAGCTTTGTCGATACCGCGCTTCAAGTCCATTGGGTTGCGGCCCGAGGACACGGCCTTCATGCCTTCACGAACAATGGCTTGAGCCAGAACGGTGGCGGTGGTGGTGCCGTCGCCAGCGGTGTCGTTGGTCTTCGAAGCCACTTCGCGCAGCATTTGTGCGCCCATGTTCTGGAACTTATCTTCCAGTTCGATTTCCTTGGCGACCGAAACGCCGTCCTTGGTGGTGCGTGGCGCGCCAAAGGACTTTTCGATCACCACATTGCGGCCCTTAGGACCCAAGGTGACTTTTACGGCATTTGCCAAGATATCAACGCCCTGAAGCATGCGGTCGCGTGCGTCAGAACCAAACAATACGATTTTTGCAGCCATGATTGGTGCCTTTCAAGTTTTAGGAAAAGGGGAAGATTAGGATTCGAGGACGCCCATGACGTCGCTTTCCTTCATGATCAGAAGGTCATCGCCGTCGATCTTCACTTCCGTGCCAGACCATTTGCCGAACAAGATGCGGTCGCCGACTTTCAAGTCCATTGCGATACGGTCGCCATCTTCGTCGCGGGCACCTGGGCCAACGGCAACGACTTCGCCTTCTTGTGGCTTTTCTTTGGCGGTGTCTGGGATGATGATCCCACCTTTGGTTTTGGTTTCTTCTTCAACGCGCTTTACCAGCACGCGATCGCCAAGCGGACGAAATGCCATTTGACTTGCTCCCTTTGAGGATTGTCAGGTTTCAGAAAATCAGTGTTGTCCAATCGAACAGGCGTCGTGCTTTAGCACTCACCTCGCCCGACTGCTAACACAGCGTGCAGGTAGGGATGGCCTGTCTGCGTGTCAACAGGGGCGAGGGTGAAAAAAGTGCAGTAGGCTTAGCTGCGTCGCAGCCTTAGGCACGAGGCTGGAAGCGTGGGACGCCTGCCCGCCACAAGGCAAAAGCATATTCGTCTGCGATTTTGGAGTCGATCTGCCCGCGCGTGGAGCCGATGCCATGGCCCTCGTCAAAGGTCACCCGCATGATCACGGGTTTCTTCTGCTTCGGCAGGGCTTGAAGGCGGGCTGCGAGTTTGCCGCCTTGATGCGGCGCGACACGCGGATCGGTAATGCCTGTAATCACCATCACCGCCGGATAGGCCACATCATCCTTAACATTGAAATAGGTGTCCATGGCGACCAGGTTGCGATAGTCTTCCGCCACCCGAGGGTCGCCAAATTCGGGGAAATTAGCTGGGCCATTTTGTTCGACTTCCGAGCGGGAAAGATTCACGCACCCCACGTCGCAGATCACGCCAGCAAATAAATCTGGGCGGGTTGTCATGGCGCGGCCAACCGCCACCCCGCCAGCGGAGGTGCCTCGAATTGTTAGCTTGGCAGGACTGGTCAGGCCGCGCGCAATCATATCCTCGCAACAGGCAATGTAATCATTCCACGTATTGGACTTGGTGGCCTTTTTGCCAGCCTCGTACCAAGGCCGTCCGTAATCTCCACCCCCGCGCACACTGGCAAACATGAGGATACCGCCCAATTCCATCATGGCCAGCGATCGGGGATTAACAAAGGGCGTATTGGAAACTTGATAGGCCCCATAGGCATCGGCCAAACAAGGCGCGGGGCCGCGTTTGGTAACATTCTTAGCTGCGATGACAACATAAGGAATTTGAGTGCCATCCTTGGCCTTGGCAAGGTAACGTTTGCTTTCAAATGGCGTCAGATCAATGTTTGGCTTGGGCGACAAACCGGTGTCTGAGAATTGGTCGGTGTCGGGTTCATAGTTCCAAATTCCGCGATGCTGCAGCCATCCTGACAGAACCATATCAAGACCCGGACGCGTTGCATTGCTAAACATCGCATAAATGCCGGCCTCAAAAGGCATCGTGAGATCGCGTAATTTGCCATCTTTACCCAGACGGCGCAGGCGCTGGGGACCGCCATCCATGATTTGGATATAGAGCCCATCGGATGCGACACTTAAGGCCTCAATTGGGTTCTGGCTGGCTGGAACCACTTCGCGGGCTTTGGCCAAGCTCGGCGCTGCGAGGTCAACCGCCACGACGCGGCCAAGCGGATTTTCCTTTTCCGAAGTGAGATAGAGTGTAGAACCCGACTGAGCAAAACCCGTTATCGTATCGGCCTGCGAACATATTTTTGTCCACGCCGGACTCCCTTTGACGATTCCCTCTAGCGGCGCACTCCAAATGCTGAGTTCACGGCGCACCCCGTCAATGCCCAATAAGAGGCCAAAATCGGAATCATCGGCTGCCACGATGATTGGAAACTCAACCTCGGTAAGGTCAACCATTTGATGCAATCCGAAGGTCGCGGCTTTGAGATCATCCTTCGGGTCTTGACCAAGTTTATGAAACCAACAAACCGACTTCATAAAATAGTCCGGCGTGCCCTGCATGGTTTGGTCAGAGAGGCGATTGATAAAGAAACCAGAGGAATCGGGCAACCAATAGGCAGGGCCAAACAAAGCGCGCTCAAAAACCTCCTTGAGCGTCACCCCATCTGCGACCCGAATGACGCGGCCCACAGATTCTTCTGATCCCGCGGGTGAAGAACCATAGACAACATGTGTGCCATCTGGAGAGGCCCGCCACCAATCGAGAGAAATATGGGCCCCACTTTCGGTTTTGGCCGTGTT
>NZ_JADCBK010000012.1 GCF_020253525.1 Aquidulcibacter sp. | reverse complement strand
GTGCTGGTGGATGGCTGGCGCTTGGTGGCCGAAAGCCTCGTCCAAAGCTTTAGGGCCGTCCCGCCGGGTTAGCGGCCTACGACCGGCGCTGGTGGGGGATCACGCGGCGCATCGACGCCCGCACGTGCGGCAGGTCGGGCCGGAGCTTTCGCTTGGTTTTGCGCCGTTCTAGGAGCGGTATTGGCTGGGCGCGCCGGTGCGCGCTGGGCGGCGGCAGCCACGGCAGGGCTGCGTTGTGGCGGCAAGCTTGGCCGCACATCCGGCAGAAGGGGGGCTGCTTCTTTCGGGGCTGCCTCCGGCTGCAACGCTTTCGGCAATACAGACATAAGAGCCGCGCCTAAACGCCCTGTTGGGTTGCCATCGGTTGGACCAAGGGCGCGGGCAGCTTGGGCGGTATCGGCTTCGGTGGGTGCTTCAATCCGGTTCAAGCGATCCCGCAGGCGGCGCATCAGCCCATCATAAGGTGAGCCCCCGGTCGCGATTTTGACCGCGGACTGCAGTGCTGCGCTTGAGGGAATAGCCGTATCAGTCACCACTTTGAAGGCTTCGGCATAAGCACTCTTGCTCATGGCAGGCCCGTGGGTGCGCACCAGACCGCGATTAAAGCCATCCTCGCGCGCCATGGCTTGGGCAACGGCAACGCGCAGCACTTCACCGGCTTCCTCGGGGGACAAATTGGGCCGTGCAGGCGGCAGCGACGCTCTGGCATTCGCAGCCGCATTGGGCCAATCGCCGGCACGCATGTAGATTTCCGTCCGCACCCGCGCCGCATCGGGGGAATCGTCAAACTCAATGGTTTCCAGCGCATGATCTTTGCGGCCGAGCTCTGCCAAGCTTGCGGCTTCAATCAGGCGACGTTGCTCATTGAGTGGCTCTGGCAGAAGCGATACGCGGCTGTTCCAGATCGCGCGCAACGCTTCCTCAGGACGGCGGTCCATCAAATAAAGGGCGGCCAAATCGGTTGCGACTTGCGCTTTAGAAAAGCCTTCTAAGCGCTTGTCGACTTGGTGCTGCAGCAATTGGGTGGCTTGCGGCAAGAGGTCGAGCGCGACCAAACGCTCGGCTAAGCCACGCACCATGCGGTCGCCATCTGGGCCGATAGGGGCGAGGTTGCGGAAGTCATAAAAGAGCGCCAAGGCTTGGATCGGGTCCATACCGTCCGCACCGCCCTCTAGGAATAAGAACTTGAATTGCTGGAACAAATCATCGCGCAAGCGACGGGCCGCTGGCAAATCCGGCCGCAAAGTCGACGCGCTCGCCATCGTGGTCAGGCCAGAGCGAATATCGCCTGCTTGAATATAAAGCCCGCCCAAGCGCCGCAGAATATCCAATTCCAGATCATCGCCGCGCCACGTATAGCGCAGGGCATCAAGCGCCTTAATCGATTCAATGGGAGAGATTTTCCCGCTCGACTCGCCCAAATTGGCCTTCTCATAGGCAGCGCGCGCAGCGATTTCGCGATCTGGGGCAGTTGCCAGTTTCGTCAGCGCGACCAAAGCTTCGTTGACGCGCCCAGTCGCCCCCATGGCACGGGCCGACAAAAGGGCGGCCTTCAATTGGGTGAGACCTTCTTGCGCCTCACGTTGGGCGCTGTTGGCTGTCATCATCGCCAACGCGCCATCGCCTAATTCCAGCGCGGCATTACCATTGGCGATATTGAAACGGGCGCGATACTCCGGCTCAAAATTCTGTAAGGCCGTTTTACCGCGCTCAAAGCGGACACGGGCTTCAGCTGGATTACCGCTCATTTGCGCCGCCAAGCCTGCCCATAATTGCGCGGCTGGGTCTTCGGCGATTTCAGGCTCGCTCAATAATTCAAGCGCGGCTTTGCCATGCCCGCCCATAAGGGTGGCTATGCCCTCTAGAGCCAAAAGCTCTGGTGAACGCTCAAGAGCAGGAACATCGGACCGCAATTGGCGGATGACGCCTGAGGCTTCAGGCCCCAGGTCCCAAGCAATCAGGAAGCGCGCCAAGTCTAATCGCGCTGTGATCTTGTTGTTGGTGTCGCCCAATTCCACCGCAGCCTTGCGACGCAATTTATTGAGGTTATTGCTGAAATCAGCCTTTGGCCCCAATTGCCAAGATTTGAAGTCAATAAAGCCAGGGGCTGTCGCAGGACCAGCTTCCATGTCTTCAGAGCCGACAAGGCCCGACAAAGCCATGCCGTTTGGTCGAACCAGCACAAAGCCATCGACATCGCGGCGCAATTCAAAATCATCGGTCCGCGGGGCGACCACAAGGCCATGATACGTTTCGGGCAAAACCGCTTCTAAATACGAGCGCTGCGTTCCAAGACTGCTGACAGGGCCAAGCGCAAGGCCGACCAATAGCGTGTCACCCACTTCGGGATCAGTCACCATCCCGGTCGCTGCCCCATCAGGAACAAGCGCCTTCACGCGCGACGTCCCGTCTAAAGCCTGTTCGCGGACCAGTCCAACCGACCGGGGTGCCGTTTGGCGTTGTGGCGAGAGAACCACCTTCCACTTTGGGCCGATAGAGCTTGGGATGGCTTGAACTTCAGGCGGGGCAACGATGCGAACACCCGATACGCCTTCCCCGCGCACCTTTTCCATGCGGGTTACAAATTTGCCACTTGGAACCCGCCCGATATCCACATCTGCAGATGTGGCAAACAGGGCATAGATGGAATCGCCACGGCGATAAATGACAGCCGGGGCAGGCGCTTCAAACGCAAATTCCAATTGCAATTCTTTGCCGACCATCGCGCTACTCATCCGAACCCGACCGGATGGAGCTGGATCTGGGCGCTGGCTCAAAACGGCCTCTGCATCCATTTCGCTGGCTGCAGCTTGCGCGCCATTATCTAAGGATGGAGAGGCTTCGATGCCTTCGGCCTTGGGGGCCGCCTTGGGTGCAGCGTTACCTGCCACAGATTTTGCTGCCGGTGACCCGATTTTGTCGCCAGCCTCTTGCCGCAGAGCCTCAATCGTATCTGGATTTGCCCCTTCCGGCAGAATGTCGATCACAATCGAATTACCATCACGGCTGTGGCGCACCACGCTGCCCGGAGCAACATCGAGCAGGAATGAGGAATCGGTGGCGGAATTATAGCGTGCCGCGTCTTCAACCCGCGCAGGTGGGCGGTTGCGAATGGCGGCGGTATCAAAGGCAAACTTGCCGGGCAAGGCAATGGCCAAACGGTCGCCTCGACGCGCATAGCCATGGGCTGGAAGCGGAAATTGATTGCCCACGCGCGACAGACGCAATCGGGTAAATTCCTTGGCTTCGAACACATCCACTTGAATTCGGGGTGCACCAACCGGGGCAGCCCCGTTGATCATCTTTTTAGGTGCACCAGAACCATCTTCGCCCCCGCCCTCGCCGCCTTTGGCTTGGGTATCGGTGGAAGCAACGGCTTTGGGTTCGCCATCATAAGGCGGGGGCGCTTCGGCATTGGACAGAACAAAATCAAAGGCCTGCACATTCCCCACCCGGCTGGTTACCACCCGCGTAGGCTGCAGCAGGGCGACACGTATGGTGCGCTTATCAGAACTGAGGGCGGCAGAGGCGACAAAGTCTGGTGCGCCCGATGCATAGGCACTGGGGTCGGCTGCAATCGCGCGTGGCAAGCGGATCATCGCCAAGCCATTATTGGGTGTAGCAACCACGGTGGCGGAAAGATTGGTGCCGGCGGGCCAAGCAATTAAGAGGCGCGCATAGGTCGCATCTTGGCTGGCTGACAGTTTCACCCCTTTCAGGCCTTGCAGGGCAGCGGGGGCATTACCAGCGGCTGGGGCGGCATTTTGGCCATAGGCCATCGGCGGTGACGCAAGCGCCACGCAGACAACATAAGCAAGTAACCGACGCAATTTGGCCATCTGGTCTCTAAGTCAGATCTCTTATTCCCGCTGCTAAGCCACGTCTGGCCCAGTTTCTCGGGAAATCCGCTTATGCCTGAATCCGGTTAAGTTCCCCTTACCAGTGCTGGCTGGTTCGCAGAGGCAAAAGCGCCCGTAGATTAGGCCTTCGGGCGCTGCGCAGGATCGGCGGGGGCCTGGCCACTTGCGGCTTTTGCAGCAGGCTGTGGCGTTGAGGGATTATTGGGGGCTTTTGGCGTTGGGGCGCGCGGCGGCGTCGGCCCTGCCCCGGCGGGCCCTGTGCCCTTGGCATCTAAAGCCGCATTGGCAGCCGCAGACCCTCTTGGCGCTGGATTGCCCTTCGGCTGATTATTCGCCGCAGCTTGCTGACCAGGGGCCCTGGCAGGTGGTGCCTTAGCAGCAGGTGCCTTCGGTGCAGGTGCAGGGGTTGCGGGCGCGCCAGCATTTTGCGGGGCAGCTGGCGGATTGCCCGCCATGACGGGCAAGGCTGGGGCATCAATTTCAGCCAAACGACGGGTCACTTCGCGGGCACGCTCTGGCGACATTTTCGCCAAAATCAGCGAGAGCGGCTGCTCCTTCATTTTTTGGGCAATCTTCAACAGAACTTCGGTGTCTAAGCCTTCCCAAACAGCGGCAGCATCCTTGGGTTTCATCTTTTCATAGACCCGGACCAGCGAGGTAATGCGCTGAGATTCCAAATCATCAACTTGGCCCAATAGCTTCTGAAGATTACCTTCTACTGCTTTGAGCGCCGCCATTCTTTCTTGGATTTTTGCGTCCGTTGTCGCCAGTAGGTTTTCGCGGGTCACAATATCGCGCTCGCGCGTGTCCAACGTCTGGCGGCGCTCTTGCAAGGTTTGTAACAAGCGGAATTCAGCCGCACTGATGCCGGCTTCTTTGGCCAAATCGACAGGCAAACACATAGGCGGGCCGGCTTTTGGGGCAGCCGCAGCCGCGGCCCCATCTGCAGGCGCTGCAGGGGCGGCAGCTTCCTTCTTGGCAGGCTCTCCGGCCGCCATCGCATTGGTGGCATCAAAAGCAACGCGGCCGACTTGTGCCAAGCCGACCACGCCTAAACCTAAAGCCAAAGCCGTCAAAGGCCGAAGCTTAAACTTCATCTCAAACCACCCCATGTTTCAGTCAGCGGACGGGCGCGCCGTGCCAAGCGGAAATCGTCTTCTAATTCTTCTTCATCCCACCGCAGGTCACGGGATTGGCGGGCAGGTGCAGGCTCAGCGGCAGGGGCTGGCTTGACTTCAACCGCGCGCGCCGTCGTTACCAAAAATTTCAAGGCCTCAGCTGAGGCGCGCGCTTCTTCGATGCTGCGCTGGAGATCTTCGCCAGCAGCTTGCGAAACCGATTTGAGAGCCGCCACAGAGGCTTCAGCCCGGCCCACTGCCAAGGCCAGCTCTGCAGCCGCAGCCGCCACGCCATCCTTGCCTTCGCGAAGGGCTGTAATCTTGCGGTCCAGACGGATGCACAACACAGCCACGCCCAGCATAGCGACGGCCAAAATGACTTGCGCAATCGGGATATAAAGGTCGGTCATTGGTTCATCAGCTCCCGTCTTGCCGAGTTTGTGAGTGGCCCATCCAGACACAAAGCAATGGCGCGCCCCATCTTGCCCATGCGCCCTTTGGTCAAAGCAATCTGACCGCACCGTAATTCCACGCTGCCATCTGGGGGTTGGTTCAAGAACACGGTTTCACCGACCTTCAAGTTCAACAAGCGGCCCAAAGGCACCGGTAATTCGTCGAGGACGGCTTCAACCTGCATGTCCGTCGACCAAAGTTCGGTAGCCAAGTGGCCTTCCCAAATATTATCCCGACCAAATTTCTCACCCATGAATTGCTGGATGAGCATTTTACGAATTGGCTCAAGGGTTGCGTAAGGAAGAAGAAGCTCTACCCGCCCGCCCCGGTCTTCCATGTCGATCCGCATCTTGATCATGATGGCGGCGTTGGCGGGCCGCGCGATTGCGGCAAAGCGCGGGTTGGTCTCAATCCGATCGAGCGAGAAATCGACTTGCTTCAGCGGCTCAAAGGCAGCCTGCATATCTTGCAGGATCACTTCGATCATGCGCGTGACCAGCATGCGCTCAATCGTTGTATAGGGCCGGCCTTCAATGCGCATGGCTGTCGTACCCCGACGACCACCCAAAAGAACGTCTACAATCGAGTAAATCAGATTGGAATCAACGGTCATCAAGCCGTAATTGTCCAATTGCTCTGCCCGGAAAACCGCCAAAATGGCGGGCAGAGGAATGGAGTTTAGGTAATCGCCAAAGCGGATCGACGAAATATGATCAAGCGAGACTTCGACGTTATCGGAGGTGAAGTTACGCAGACTGGTGGTCATCAACCGTACCAAGCGGTCGAAGACGATTTCCAGCATCGGCAGACGTTCGTAAGAAACCAGTGCGGAATTAATGATCCCGCGAATACCGTTTTTCTCGTCGCTATCATCATCGCCTAGGTCAAAACCCAAAAGCGAGTCGATTTCGTCTTGGTTTAGAACCCGCTCAGCACCAATGGCAGAGGCAGAAATGGTCTTGCCGGTTTCCCCACCGACCATCGCCTCCCATTCGGCGGCAAAGGCATCATCGCCACCACCACCGCCGCCATCACCCATGGCCTCTGCTTCCCAAGCAGCCGCCATTGCATCTTGATCGAGATCATCCGCCATTATTGGACCAACATTTCTTCGATGAGCACGGCATCGACTTGGGCAGGGGCAATCGCCAAATTGACCCGCTTTAGAAGTTCAAGTTGCAAACGGGAGTAACCGGCCGAGCCTGCAATATCTTCCATCCGAAGCTCACGCAGGAAGCCGGTATATTGATCAAGAATGCGAGGCAGCAGCGGCTCAATTGCTGCGGCTGTTTCCATATCTTTTGCCTGTAAGGTGAGGCGAAGCTTCAAATAGGCCGGACGGGAATCTGCGGTGGCAATGTTGACGATCAAATCTGGCAAGGTCATGAAGCCCTCGCCATTAGGACCCTCAGCCAGCTTAACACCGCCCTCACCGTCCTTCTTCTCGCCACCCTTTTCGTCCTTGCCTTTTTCCTTCTTCTTCTCGTCCTTTTTCTTTTTCTCCTCTTCCTTGCCCTTTTCGCCATTCGCATCGGCTACGGCCGCAGGCTTTTTGGCAAAGACAAGGAAATAGGCCGCAGCCCCGCCACCACCCAACAGCAGGATGGCAGGCAAAACGATGAAGAGGATCAGCTGTTTGCCGGCAAGCTTCTTCTTGCCGCCACCGCCTTCTTCGCCTTCGGCACCATCGGCACCCTCAGGAGGAGCTTCACCCTTTTTCTCTTTTTTTCCGGCCATCAGATTCTCTCACAGGCTTAAACGGGCACCGACTCAGAGGGCGCACTTGGGCAGTTTTGCACGTTGGGAGTTAAGCCAATCGTGGTTAATGAAATGTCACCAAATCTTAACGAGGCGGCAAAAACTGCCGAGAGAAGGGTCGAAAAAGCCCTATCTGGACATTTTTTCACGGCATCATCTGCCGCAATCCCGCACCATCTATTTTAGAATATTGAATTTTAATGATTAATTCTTGGCCCGTCTCTTGCAAGATATGGGGCCTGGCTCAGAGAATTTGGTGCCAAAGCGCATCGTGAGCTCACCTAGAAGGTAGACATAGAGATGGACAATACACTTCTCATCACCGTTTCGGCCCAAAATGCCCTCCGGCGGCAAATGGATGTCGCCGCCAATAATATGGCCAACATGTCGACCGCTGGCTTCAAAGCAGAATCGGTCCTGTTTGAGCCTGTCATTCGCAGACCCGCTTCGATAGCTGAACGCCCCCGCACCGTTGAATTTGTCCGCGACTATACGATTGCCCGCGACTTCCGGCCCGGCGCCTTGCAGCGCACCGATAACCCTCTCGACTTTGCCTTGGCGGGTGAAGGCTATTTCACCGTGCAAACGCCACAAGGAAACGCTTATACGCGCGACGGCCGCTTCCAAATGGACACACAAGGCCGCATCGTCACAGGCGATGGCCGCCCCGTCCTCGACACCGCCGGTCAGCCAATCACTTTGGACCTAACCCAAGGCGAACCCTTAGTCGCCCAAAATGGCTCTATTTCGCAAAACGGCGTGACGGTCGCTCAATTGGGCATCGCCCGCTTTGACCGCCCAGGTGCCCTCGACAAAGTTGGCGACAATCTCTGGCGCCCGACGGGGGAAGCGGCGCAGGCTGCAGCCGACCCGCAAGTGGTGCAAGGCATGATTGAGGGCTCCAACGTTGTTGCCGTGACCGAGCTTACCCGCATCATGGAAATCAGCCGCGCCTTTGAAAGCGCGACCCGCCTGCAAAAACAAACTGAAGACTTGCGTGGCCGAGCGATTGAACGTCTCGCCCGGGTTCAATCCTAATCTGACTAAAGGACCAAGCACATGCGCTCTATGAATATCGCAGCTACCGGCATGTTGGCCCAACAGCTCAATGTTGAAGTCATTTCCAACAACATCGCCAACATGAACACCACAGGCTTTAAGCGCCAGCGGGCTGAGTTTCAGGATTTGATCTACCAAAACCTCGAACGTCCCGGTGCCACCACCTCGGATTCTGGTACGATTGACCCAACCGGTGTTCAAGTTGGTTATGGGGTGAAAACAGGGTCGGTCTATCGCATCGCCGAACAAGGCAGCCTAACCCGCACCGATAATAAGTATGATATGGCCATTAATGGTCGCGGCTATTTCCAAGTGCTTTTGCCAGATGGGCGGACGGCCTATACACGGGCGGGCAATTTTTCGTCCTCACCAACCGGCCAGATCGTGACGGGTGATGGCTATGTTGTGCAACCGGAAATCCAGATCCCCGACGGCGCGCTCGACTTCTCCATTTCGCCATCGGGGCAAGTTCAAGCCATCATCTCCGGGCAAACCGCACCACAAGACCTCGGCCAGATTACCCTCGCCAGCTTTGTGAACCCAGCAGGTCTGGAAGCCTTGGGCGACAATCTGTTGGTGGAAACTGCCGCCTCTGGGCCTGCCACTATTGGCAACCCAACCGGACCCGGCCTTGGCTCAATCAATCAGAATTATGTGGAAGCCTCCAACGTCAATCCCGTGTTTGAGATTTCAGCCCTCATCATCGCCCAGCGCGCTTATGAGATGAATTCCAAAGTCATCAATGCTTCTGATGAGATGATGCAAGCCACATCTCAAGTCCTCCGGTAAGGCCTAGATGAAGGCGCGCGCCCCTCTTCTTCGGCTTAGCTGGGCTTCTTGTCTGGCGATTGGCTTCATGGCCGCACCGCTGGTGCAGGTCAGCCCAAGCTTTGCCCAAAGCGCACAATCTGCGCCCGTCTTGTCGCTCAAAGCCAATCCGCGCTCCGACACGTCGCAAATCACCTTTGGCGACGTGTTTAATAATGCCGGGGCTTTTGCCAATCAGCCGATTGCGCGCTCGCCCGGCCCCGGTCAAATGGTGGTGTTTGGCGCAGGGCCCCTACAAGCCCGTGCCCGTGCCGCAGGGCTTAACTGGCCAAACCGCGAAGGTGTGCGCCAGGTGGTTGTTAATGGCCCCGGTCGTAGCGATCCGCTGGTCCCCATCCTACCCACAGCCGCTACTCCCAGCGTGCCAGAAATCCGCCAGCGTGCCGGTGCAGCAGCAGCCCCTGCCCGGCCTGAAGCCTTAGCCGTTCTTGGGCGTACCATTCAGCGCGGGGAAACGATCCAAGCCGAAGACGTGGTTTGGATCGATACACCTTCCAATGCCCCTCGCGATGCTCTGGCCGATCCTGAAGCCTTGATCGGCAAGACCGCTAAACGCGTCTTACTGGCCAATGCGCCTTTGCGGGCTATGGATGTGATGGATACTCCCTCGGTTCGGCGCAACGAACCTGTCACCCTGATTTATGAGGCCGAAGGCCTCAAATTATCGGTGCGCGGTAAAGCGCTGGGCGATGCGGCCATTGGGGCCAATGTCAAAGTTTTAAACCCACAATCCAACAAAGTGCTGGAAGCCATTGTCGATGGCCCGGGCACAGCCCGCGTGATGCTAAGCCAGCTTTCGGCCCGGGTGCCTAATCAGAATGGAGTCAATTGATGCAAAAGTTGAGCATGATGATTGTAGCCGCCCTGACCTTGACTGGATGCGCTTCCACCATTGAAGAAGTGCGCAGCGCGGGTAAGCCGCCCGAAGTCACCCCGATTGAGAATCCAGCCTATGCCGCAACCGGGCGTCGCCAAGTTGTGATGCCCATGCCCGCCCAGCAAATGAGCCAAGCCTCGTCCAATTCGCTGTGGAAAGCAGGCTCGCGCCAATTCTTCAATGACCCGCGTGCCTCCAATATCGGCGACATTTTGACCGTTTTGATCCAGATCAATGATCAGGCGCAATTGAACAATTCGACCGGCCGCACCCGTAAATCCACCATGGATGGTGGGGTGACCAATTTCTTTGGCCTTGAACAATTGCCCGGCAAGGTTCTCCCAGAAGGTTTTGATCCATCCACGATGGTCGGGGCTAGTTCCAATGGCGCGTTTTCGGGTCAGGGCCAAGTTGCGCGGAACGAGCGGGTCGATATGACGGTTGCTGCCATCGTCACGCAGGTTCTACCAAACGGCAATTTGGTTGTGGCAGGCCGCCAAGAAGTGCGCATCAATAATGAATTGCGCGAGTTGTTGGTGTCTGGAATTGTAAGGCCACAGGACATTACCTCAGCCAATCAGGTTCGCCATACGCAAATGGCCGAAGCCCGCATCTCTTACGGTGGGCGCGGCCAAATCACGGCCTATCAACAGCCCCCCAAGGGCCAGCAGATTCTGGGAGCTATCAGCCCCTTCTAGTCGGGGCTGATGGGAAAGCTTAGTCGTCGCGGTGAATACGCTCTGACCGCTCGTGGCGCTCTTGGGCTTCCAAGCTCAAAGTCGCGACGGGGCGGGCCATCAAACGACCCAGTGAGATAGGTTCACCCGTTTCATCGCAATAGCCGTAAGACCCATCGTCAATCCGGCGCAAGGCTGCATCAATCTTGGAGATCAATTTGCGCTGACGATCGCGGGCGCGCAGTTCAATGCTTTTGTCGGTTTCAGCAGAAGCCCGGTCAGCCACATCTGGCAGCGAGGCTGTTTCGCTCTGCAGATGGGACAAAGTATCCTTGGAGTCGGCTAGGATGGAGTCTTTCCAATCCTGAAGCTTCTTGCGGAAATACTCACGCTGCCGTTCATTCATGAACTCTTCGTCGTCGGAAGGCACATAGTCACTAGGAACACCGGTGTTTGGCATAACTATCGTCGTCATGACGTACCCCTGTTTCTGCATGTGATCGATAAAGGCATCGCACGATGTCTTCGCGCTATAGTGAAGCCCGAGACGGCTCGCAAGGCGCTTGAAACATTGGTCTGGGCGCTTAACTGCTAAAACAATTGACAATTGGTCGTGATCGACGGGCAAGCTTGGCAAATTGGAGGCCTAATGGGCCTAAAGTGCGCGCTCAAGCTTGGCGAGTTCGACTTCGGCGCGCAATTCAACATCATCGAGAAGCGCGTTGAGGGCCGGGTCATCAACAGCATCGCGATGTTCCCGCAAGGTTTGAGACAAGCGCGCCACTTGTTCGCGGCTGACACCGCCACCCAGAATGGCAAGGCGTATTTCGTCCAATTGATCGAGCAGAGTCGACGAGCGGCGCGTGGCCCTGCGGCGACGCTCCACGATATCGTCTTCGCCTTGCAAGGCCAGTAAAGCCCCGACATTGGCAATCGAATTGGCCGACATCGCGCGATTGACTTGCGCAGGCCCACCCTCGACTTGCCCTGGCAAGACGAATCCCGGTGCCGCACCGCCTGTGGCACGGCGGGCCCCAGCGAGTGTGGATGTGGACGTGGGCGCATTCACTTTCATGGAAACGAGTCATGAGCTGCCTCGGTTAAGACCTGATTAATGGGTGATAAAACAGATCTAGCAGACGGCAGAATGGGCCCAGCCCTAGGCAAAGCTTGCCGATGCCTCGACTAGACCGGGCCGAACCTTTTTTTCGAAGCCCTTGTTTTGTTTGCGCTTTATTCAGCCATCTTGCGGCATGGATTTAGCATGGCACGTTGCAATGACACAGATATTTACGCCCGTATTCCGTCTTGTTTCTGCCGCCCTACTTCTGGGGCTGATCAGCCTTGGCTGTGCCTTGCCCTCACAGGCGATGGCCCAATCCCGCATCAAAGATTTGGTGCAGATTGAAGGGGTGCGCGATAACCAATTGATCGGTTATGGCATTGTGGTGGGTCTGGCTGGGACTGGTGATGGCTTGCGCAATTCGCCCTTCACCAAGCAAAGCCTTGAAGCCATGCTCGAGCGGATGGGCGTCAATACGCGCGAACAAAATCTGCAAACTAAAAACGTTGCTGCCGTGATGGTCACGGCCAGCCTGCCCCCCTTTGCCACCCAAGGCACACGTCTAGACATTTCGGTTTCAGCCTTTGGTGACGCCAAGAGCCTTGAAGGCGGTACCTTGCTGGTGACCCCCTTGATGGGCGCGGATGGGCAAGTTTATGCGGTAGCCCAAGGCCAATTGACGGTTGGTGGCTTCACCGCCACCGGCAATTCTGGCACCAGCGTCAGCCGGGGTGTTAGCACCAATGGCCGCATTGCCAATGGGGCGGTCATTGAGCGCGAGCTTCATTTCGACCTCGCAGGTCAGACTGAACTTCGCCTTGCCCTGCGCAACCCTGATTTCACCACCGCCCGCCGCATCGCCAATGCCATCAATGCCAATCTTGGCGTCGCGGCTGCCTCGGTCGACAATCCTTCGACGGTGGTTTTGTCCAAACCGATTGGCTATCCCGGCGATATGGTGAGCCTGATTAGCCGGGTTGAGCGCTTGACGGTGACGCCAGATCTGGTGGCCAAGATTGTGGTCGATGAAGCGTCTGGCATTGTGGTGATGGGCGACAATGTGCGCGTATCAACGGTGGCAGTAGCCCAAGGCAATCTCACCGTTTCGGTGCAAGAGACACCCTTGGTTAGCCAGCCAAACCCCTTAAGCCAAGGCGAGACGACCGTGGTGCCGCGCTCTAGCGTGACGGTTGAAGAAGATAAGGGTGACCTCACCGTTATTCGCGGTGGCGTGCCGCTGCGCGATCTGGTCGAGGGCCTCAATTCATTGGGCGTCAACCCGCGCGACCTCATTCAAATTCTCCAGGCGCTAAAGGCCTCTGGTGCGCTGCAAGCTGACATCGAAGTGATGTAAGGGACCCAAGAAGATGGACTCAATTGCCCCAGTTATGCCCTTCCCCCAAACCCAATCTGCTTCGGTGGAAGTTTTGGGCGCGCGTGCCAAAACGCTGAAATCGGAAGCCGAAATGGACAAGACCGCGCGTGAATTTGAGCGCATGGCCTTGGCGCAAATGCTGTCACTGATGGAAACGGACACCGATATGTCGGACTCCATGTTTGGCGGTGGTGCCGCAGAGCGCGCCTTCCGGCCCTTCCTGACCGAGGAATATGCCAAGGGCTTTAGCGATCAAGGCGGGATCGGGATCGCCACAGCCGTGAAGCGTGAAATGTTGAAAATCCAAGAGCGTGCGCAAGCAGCGGGAGTATAATCATGACCCTATTGGCCAACGACCCCAGCGACTTAATGGATCAATTGATTTTATTGACGCGCAGGCTTGCCGATCTTGCCGAACGCCAAGCGGCTCTGTTTGAAGGCAGCCGGTTTTTGGAAGCCCAGGCCTTGAACGAAGAATCTGCCCGGCTGGCCAATGTATATGCGCTGGAAAGCCGCCGTATTGCGCAAAATCCGACGGTGCTGGAAGGTGTGCCTCCGGTACTGAAAGCGACACTGACCGTTGAGACAGAGCGCTTTCGAGCCGCGATGCAGGCCCATGAGCGGGCTCTGGGCCGTCAACGCGCTTTGGCTGAAGGCTTGGTTCGCGCCATTGCTGAAGAGGCCGTGGCTGCCCGCCCTGCCCCCGTGGCCTATGGACCGGGCGCGCAAGCCCTTCGCGATACCAGTGCGGTTGCGTTAGATCGTCGGGCTTAAGCGCTTTATTTGACGAACGCCAAACAGCAAAAAGGCCGCCCCAAGGGGCGGCCTTCGTGTTTGGGACTATGCCTTTGGCTTAGTGCTCAACGTTGCGCCACACTTGGCGGTACGAGAACCACAAGAGGATGGTGAGGATCAGCAAGAAGCCCATCACCCCAAAGCCAGTGATCTTGCGTTGGGTCTGATGGGGTTCAGACGCCCAGCTCAAGAAAGCCACCACGTCATGGGCCATTTGGTCCACCGTAGGCTTTACACCCTTATTGGCGTCGGTTTCCGCATAGGTGACTTGGTCATCCACCATAGGCGGGCCCATGGCGATCACGCCGCCGGGCATATAGGGGTTATAGTGCTTGCCCTCTGGGATCGACTTGCCCTTTGGCGGCTCTTGATCATAGCCGGTCAATAGCGAATAGACATAGTCTCCGCCATTATAACGGGCCTTAATCAAGGCGGACATGTCGGGCGGCATGGAGCCACCATTGGCAGCCTTTGCCTGTGCCGCGGTTTCAAACGGCGAGACAAATTTGTCGGATGGCAAAGCAGGACGCTCAACCTCATTGCCGTCCGCATCAATGACTTTCACCGTATAATTGGCCGCAATGGCCTTTACGACGGGGTTGTCATTCGGGTTTGGATATTTCGGGTCATAGAATGGACCATGCTCATCACCGAGGTTGCGGTAATGCAGCAAGTTCATGGAATGGCAGCCCGAACAGACTTCCTTATAGATTTGGAAGCCGCGTTGAAGCTGGGCCCGGTCAAAGCGACCAAATGGGCCTTCCCACGAGCCATTGACTTCGCGTGGGTGCTTAGCCTCACCAGCAGCTTGAGCGCTGCTGGTGAAGGCGACCACGGAGACAAGGCCCAAGACCCCGGCGATGAATCGGCGTGCGAAAGTTGGTTTCATTACAAAGTTCCTCATTCCGCCGGTACAGCTGCAGGTGATACGCCTGCCGACTTTTTGTGCGATTGCAGGATGGAATCTGCAATCGATGCCGGTGGGGTTTGGGGTTTCTCGATCACACCAAGAACTGGCAGGACGACCAAGAAATAGGCGAAGTAGTAGATCGTGCAGATCAAGGAGATCACGGTCCAGGGTGGTTCAGCCGGCATGGCACCACACACGGCCAACATCAGGAAGTTCAGCACAAAGGCAAACCACCACATGCGAGCCACTGGGCGATAGCGCATGGACTTGATCTTGGACGAGTCGAGCCAAGGCAGCGCGAACAAGATCAAGATAGCCCCACCCATCGCGATCACGCCGCCGAACTTGGCATCAATGATCAAGATGTCGAACGTGATGGCGCGCAGGATCGCATAGAAGGGCAAGAGATACCATTCAGGCACGATGTGTGCAGGCGTCACTTGGTTGTTGGCTGGGATATAATTGTCTGGGTGACCCAAGGTGTTGGGGCCGAAGAAGACAAAGCCAGCGAAGATCAACAAGAAGACGCAGATCGCAAACGCATCCTTCACCGTGTAATAGGGGTGGAATGGCAGGGTTTCTTTCTTCACATCTTGAACTTCAACACCGGTTGGGTTGTTGTTGCCAGGCACGTGCAGCGCCCAGATGTGCAACACCACCACGCCTGCAATCACGAATGGCAAGAGATAGTGCAGCGAGAAGAAGCGGTTCAGCGTCGCATTATCAACCGCAAAACCACCGAGCAACCAGGTCTTGATCGAGTCACCGATGAAAGGCACGGCACCCACGATGTTGGTGATCACGGTTGCGCCCCACAAGGACATTTGGCCCCAAGGCAAAACATAACCCATGAAGGCGGTGATGATCATCAACAAGAAGATGATCACGCCCAAGCCCCACAGAATTTCGCGGGGTGCCTTGTATGAGCCGTAATAGAGACCACGGAAGATGTGGATATAGACGGCCAAGAAGAACATGCTGGCCCCGTTGGAGTGCATGAAGCGGATCAACCAACCATAGTTGACGTCCCGCATGATGCGCTCAACCGAATTATAGGCCATATCGATATGGGGCACATAATGCATCGCGAGGATGATGCCCGTGATGATTTGGCTGGCCAAACAGACTGCCAAAATGCCGCCGAAAGTGTACCAATAATTCAGGTTCTTCGGCGTCGGAAAATCGATCATCGTGTCATTCATAAACCGCACGATCGGCAGCCGTGTATCCAACCACTTTTCGAGGTCGGACTTAGGCACATAGCTTGAAGGTCCACTCATGTTCGTATCATCCAATCTTTACGACTGTGCCGCCGGTATAGACATATGGCGGAATGGGCAGGTTTTTCGGGGCGGGGCCTTTGCGGATGCGACCGGCAGTATCATAGTGCGAGCCATGGCATGGGCAGAACCAGCCGCCATACTCACCAATATAGCCAGGCTCAGCAATGCCGACTGGGATACAGCCCAAATGCGTGCAGTTTGCTTCCATGATCAGATACTCGGGCTTACCGGGCTGTTCATTGGATTGCATCGTGCGCTGCTCATCGGTCTGGGGATCCTTCAGATCGGCAGCGTCATCCTTCTTGCCTTGCGCGATTTCCTCAGCCGTCCGGTGACGGACGAAGAGGGGCTTACCGCGCCACATGATTTTGGTTTGCGAACCTTCGGCGACTTTGGACACATCAAATTCAATCGATGCCAAAGCGCGCGTATCGGCTGCTGGATTCATTTGATTGATGAGCGGCCAAGCCAGCATGGCGGCACCGCCCGCTGCTACGGCCCCCGTCGCGACATGGATCATGTCACGCCGTGTTGGTTCTCCGGTCTCGCCGGCTACTTCATGATTGGTGGCTGACACCTTGCTACTCCCGCATTCACACACGTCCAAAAGTCGTTTACCGCTTGAAATAGGGCGATAATGCCTTTTGAACGTGCGACGGAACGCCGCATCTCGCGGCACCCCCTCCAAAGATGAGATTGCATAACGTGCGCCTAGCTCTCTTTCAACCAGATATCGCGCCAAATCTCGGTGCGGCCATTCGTCTTACCGCATGCCTTAGCATTGGGTTAGACGTGATTGAACCCTGCGGTTTTCCTTTATCAGACAAGACCTTAAAGCGTGCTTCCCTCGATTATGGTAACAAGTGTGACTGGCAACGCCACGATAGTTTTGCTGCATTTGCAGCCTCCGCAGAGCGGAGAAATAGCAGGATTGTGTTGATCGAGACGGAAGGAAGCACGCGTTTGACTGATTTCGTCTTTGAACCGAGCGATATTTTGATGCTGGGGCGTGAAACAGAAGGGACACCGCCCGATGTCATCGCCGCTTGTCACGCCTGTGTGCGCATTCCGATGGCGGCAGGACTGCGGTCTTTGAATGTGGTGACAGCGGGAGCTATCGCCTTAACCGAAGCCATGCGACAAACTGGCCGATGGGCGGCGCTAGATTAGCGTTGTAGGGAGGAAACCCGGGACCACTTTCCCGGGACGAGAACGATAAGACGAGGGCAGTATGAGCGAGCAAGAAGACCGTAAAGCACAAGCAAGGGCATGGTTTGAATCCTTGCGCGACCAGATCATGCAAGCCTTTGAAACCCTTGAAGACGAAGCAGACCCCGCCCTCTATCCCGGAAGCCCCGGCCGATTTGTCCGCACGCCTTGGAACCGCAAGGAAGAAGGCGGCGGTGGCGGTGTGATGGGGATTATGAAGGGCCGCCTGTTTGAAAAAGTCGGCGTTCATGTCTCCACCGTCATGGGCACGTTTCCGGCAGACTATGCCAAGACCATTCCTGGTGCCTCTGAAGATCCCCGCTTTTGGGCTTCCGGCATTAGTTTGATTGCCCATATGACCAATCCGCGCGTGCCGGCAGTTCATATGAACACACGTATGCTGGCGACAACCGAAAGCTGGTTTGGCGGTGGTGCCGATTTGACGCCTTTGATGGCCTATCAACGCACTGACGATTTCCCCGACACCATCACCTTTCATGCGGCGATGAAGAAGGCCTGTGATGCGCACGACCCCAGCTATTATGCGAAGTTCAAAGAGTGGTGCGACACCTATTTCTATCTGCCCCACCGCGAAGAACCCCGCGGGATTGGCGGCATTTTCTATGATCATCACAATAGCGGGTCTTGGGACAAGGACTTTGCCTTCACCCAAGATGTCGGCCGGGCCTTTCTCGCGGTCTATCCCGAGATTGTGCGCGGTCGCATGAATGAGACATGGACCGAGGATGAGCGCGAAGCCCAATTGATCCAGCGTGGCCGCTATGTGGAATATAATCTGCTCTATGATCGCGGCACCACCTTTGGCCTCAAGACGGGTGGCAATGTGGAGAGCATTCTCTCCTCCATGCCGCCAGTGGTGAAGTGGCCCTGATTGGTTCCATCGAGGCAGGCGACACTGTAGCCGTTTTAGGCGAAGACTTGGCGGGCTTTAGCGTTTCAGGCTAAAGCGCCGCCATGATCTGCCGTTCTTTATTCCTATTCTTGGGCGTTTCCGCCTTTTTGTCCTTGGCACCCGCTTTGGCCCAAGCGGCGCCCCCTGCCCCCGCCACCTTGGACCGCCTTTATGAAAAGGTTGCGTGTGAGAGCGCTGGTCAAAGCTTTAGCGGGGCCGATTTGCGCCAACGCTTGATCCTGCAGGCGGGTCTGCCCATGACAGGCGCGCTGTTACAAGCAATTGAAACCCGCAGCCTGGGACAATTAGCGGCCAACAGCACCGAACCTGCCTTGGCAGCGCTTCTTACCTCGACCATTTCCGTCTTGGCAGCGCCTGAGGGCGGCGAGGCACGCTTTATCCTCACCGGGCAAACTGCCCCCGATGCGCGGGCACGCGCGATTGCCTTCCTCAATGGCGAGACGGACGGCATCAGCTTGACGTGTAAGGCCGCCTCGCCCCCGCTTCCAGCCAACCCAGCCGTCATCGTGCCCGCCAAAGAGCCAGCGGCGAAGCGGCGCGGCTTGATCTTGGCCGATAGCAAGAATGACTTCATCAAACCGCCGCGGGAGCGTGGGTTTGCCACCTTGGGCTTTGAGGAAGATAAGGCTGCCGACACGCGCTTGTTGAATGCAAGCTTGGCCCTTGCCATTGAGCCCATTCTGTTTGCCAAGCCATCAGAGACCACAGAATTACGCTGGACCCCCTTTGTGCAATATAACCGCCGGGCCGCCCGATCTGGCCGGGAAGAGGTCAATGATCTGACATTGGGCAACAGTTTTATCTTCCGCAATCCAAAGCAGGCAGGCGGGGCGATTGGTTTTGGCTCTATGGCCTTTCAAACCGATGATGCAGCCAAAGCCGCTGTTTGGGTTGGCGATGCGCTGATCGACTTTCCCCGCGTGCGCCCCTGCACCCGACGCGACGCGCTGGGCTGGGCGATGCGGTGTAATCTGTCCATCGTGGTCGATTATGCAGACGTTCAAGACCCCGGCGACAGCCAGAAGCTGGCTGAACTCGACACTTATTTTCGCGGCGGGATGAATTTGGGCCTCAGTGCCGAACAGAATTTCGGCTTTGGCGTGATCACCATCTCCAGCAGCTATAATGGCCGCTATGATATTACCAGTCGCAAGGCCTCTGGCGGAATTTTCTCGGTCGGTGCGGGCCTTAGACCCTCTGCAGGCTCCAACATCTCGCTTGAGACACGCTATACGCGCGGTACCACAATCAACACCTTGGTCGATGTCGACAAAATCACGCTAAGGCTGGGCTATCGGCTCTAGGGTTTGCGGCCCTAATAAGCGTGGGTTTCATAAACCTTGTGGATATTGCCACCCCACTCGCCGTGATAGCGCTCAAGCAAGCGTTGGGCCGGCGTCATGCCGCTGGCTGCGATCTCGTCGAGCTCGCTCAAGAAGCCTGTTTCATCATCACCTGATGCATTCAACTTGGCGCGGGCGCGCAAGCCTTGGCGGGCAATGGCCAAAACGTCCTTGGCAACATCTTGCGCGCTTCGACCACGAATAGGCGCTTTAAGGCCCAAGAACGGCACCGTGCGGCGCAGGCTTTCGCGGTCTTCAGCGGTCCAATCCTTGACCAATTCCAACGCAGCTTCGGTTGCTGCATCATCATAGAGCAGGCCAACAAAGAGGGCGGGTAAAGCACAAAGCCGCGACCAAGGCCCCGCATCGGCACCACGCATTTCAAGGAAGGTTTTTAGCCGCACTTCTGGGAAGCAAGTCGTCAAATGGTCTTCCCAGTCCTTCATGGTCGGCTTTTCACCGGGAAGCTCTGGCAAGCGTCCTGCCATGAAGTCGCGGAAAGAACGCCCTGCCAGATTGAGATATTCGCCTTTGCGCTTGGCAAAATACATGGGCACATCAAGGGCCCACTCAGCATAGCGGGCAAAGCTCATGCCCGGCTCAAACACAAATGGCAGCATGCCGGTGCGGTCGGGGTCTGTATCGCTCCACACATGGGCGCGATAGCTCAAAAAGCCATTGGTACGGCCTTCGGCAAAGGGCGAATTGGCAAACAAGGCAGTCGCAATGGGTTGCAAAGCAAGCGAGGCGCGGAATTTCTTGACCATGTCGGCCTCTGAACCAAAGTCCAGATTGGTCTGTACGGTACAAGAGCGGAACATCATTTGTCGCCCAAGACGGCCAACTTTGGGCATATAATCCCGCATGATCTTATAGCGGCCCTTGGGCATCAGCGGAATGTCTTCCAAACTATGCAAGGGGTTAAAGCCAAGGCCCAAAAAGCCAATACCAAGCTTGTCGGTCACGGTGCGCACATCGGCCAAATGGGCACCGACTTCGGTACAGGTCTGGTGCAAATGCTCTAAAGGCGCGCCAGACAATTCAAACTGGCCACCGGGTTCCAGCGTGATCGAGGCCATGCCCTGTTTGAGGCCAATGATCGCCTCGCCTTCATAGATCCCATCCCAGCCCGATAGGGTTTTCATCCCGTCCAGCAGGGCCTGTACGCCAGTGTCTCCCGCATAGGGCACAGGCGCATGCGTGCCTTTGTAAAAGCCGAACTTTTCGTGCTCGGTCCCGATTTTCCATTCCGACTTCGGCTTTGGCCCCGCATCAAAATAGGGCAACAAATCCTCAAATGTCTCAATCGGGCGGGAGGGGTCTTGTGTATCGGCCATACGAAAATGTCTCTTGCGACGTGTCTTTCACGCCGATGTGAGTTAGGGCGCGTTTATGACAGGCGCAAGAAGGCCAATTGGATTTTGCCGCCTTTATGCTGTCAAGGCGTGTGCAAACTGATGGTTGACGTCGCGGTGCTTGGCTTCATCCTCGCGCACCGCCAGCACCACATCGCGCAAGCGGGCGTCTGGGGCCAATTGCCAATAATCAATCGCGATGGCCGGTGCTGGCACATTCTCCAGCCGTCCGGCATCAATCTCGGCCAGATAAGACGTATAGCTAATCACCGCTTCTTCTTCGAAATAGCCTACCATCCGATGCGCTGTGCGGGGGAAGAAGAGATAGAGCACAAAGAAGGCGTTGAAGAATACGCCTTGCGCCAACAGGATCAACAAACGCTCCAGCCAGTTTGGCTTGGCGATGGCCACAAAAGTCATCAGATGCATGCGCTCGTTTTGCGATTCATCCAGCAGGGTTTGAATCCAGCCATGGTCATCTTCCATCCGGCGCAAGCTGCGCATATGTACCAACATGCCAGCCACCATGCCGGGCACGGCGGCGACTGTTTCTAGAACAACCGCTCGGTGCCCATAGCGCTTGGCGAAAAAGCGATCGGCAAAAAAGCGCAACACGCGGGTCAGACCCAAAGCCACCCGATCTGAGAGGTCTTTTGGGGCTTGATGAAACTCCAAGGGGTTCGCCGCTTCATAAGGGTAACCCGACGCCGTGGTCATGCTTGTCTCCTGCTTTTGGCCACCTGTCGCGCATTATTGCCTCAAGGTCCAAACAAGAGATGGTGATGGGGCCCAAATTCGAGAATGCGACGCAATGTCGCCCCCCCCCTTTTTGTCCCTACGCCCAATCGCCCCACGCACTTTGAATCAGCGTTAGGCCCGCAAATGTGGCGGTATCGGCGCGCAAAATACGGGGGCCTAAATGAACCGGGCGCACCAAGGGGCTTGCCCGAAGCTTTTCCCGCTCAGCGGGGGTAAAGCCACCTTCTGGCCCGGTTAGAAGTGCGACTTGGGTGGGCCTATCGGCCAAAGCTTCAGCGACCGAGATCGCATCGCCTGCTTCATCGGCAAACAGGATACACCGCGCTTCAGCCTTGGGATCAAGCAAGCTCATTAGGCTGATGGCCTCATGCACCTCCGGCACAAACAAGGTGCCGCATTGTTCGGCGGCTTCAGCTGCCCGACTGCGCAAGCGCTCCAGATTAAGTTTGCGCACAATGGTGCGCTCGGTCAGCACCGGGCGGATGCGCGCCACGCCAAGTTCGGTTGCTTTTTCGACAATCGTATCGGTCCGGTCCCCTTTGATGGGCGCAAACAAAAGGTCAAGGTCGCAGACGGGGGTTTGGGAACGCGTCTGTTCGGCGCAAACGGCTTCTGCCCCCTTTTTGCCAATCTGGCTGAGGTGGGCGAGCCACTCACCATCGCGACCATTGAACAACAAGACCGCCGCGCCCACGGGCAAGCGCAGCACATGGGCGAGATAATGCGCCTGCCCACTATCGAGCCCCACCACCCGATCTTGGCCCAAATCAGAGGCGACATAGAGGCGTTGGCTCGGCTTCATCTTTCACTCATTTGGCTAGACCCCTTGCGCGGGGCGACAGGTGATGCGCACACTTCAAGCTTATGCCGGAGGAAGCAAGATGGCCAACGACAAGAAGTCTTCAAAAGCTGCAAGCGACCCGACCAAATCCAAAATGTCCGATGCCGAATTTCTTGAACGGCTTGAGCCCCTGCAAGTCGCCCTCGTCACCACCCAGCAATGGCTGATGGAGACAGGCGCAAAAGTTCTCATCATCTTTGAAGGCCGCGATGCGGCCGGCAAAGACGGCACAATCAAGCGCATGATTGAGCATATGAGTGCGCGCTCCACCCGGGTTGTCGCCCTGCCCAAACCGTCGGACCGGGAAAAAACCCAATGGCATTTCCAACGCTATGCCGCCCATTTGCCAGCCGCCGGTGAAGTCGTGATCTTTAACCGCTCGTGGTATAATCGTGGCGGGGTAGAGCCCGTGATGGGCTTTTGTACGCCGGAAGAACATGCCGATTTCTTGCGCGATGTCGTCCCCTTTGAAACCATGTTGAGTGAATCAGGCACCCATATCATCAAACTGTGGCTGGATATCAGCCGCGAAGAACAAGCCCGTCGGCTGGAAGAACGCCGCACCGACCCCCTCGCCCGCCTCAAAATCAGCCCGCTGGATGCGGTCGCGCAGGAAAAGTGGGATGACTATTCGGCTGCGCGCGATGAAATGCTCAAAGCCACCCATACCTCTCGCACCCCTTGGTATTGCGTCCGGGCCGATTCCAAAAAGCACGCCCGCCTCGCCATCATCAGCCACGTCCTGCACCAACTCGCCTGCCCAAAACTGGAAGACCAGGTGCCTGAACCCTCCAGCGAGCTTTTGTTTAAGTTTACCGCCAAAGCGATCAAGGACGGCCGATTGGCGGAGTGAGGGTGGCCTTTTCGCATGGAAGGTTCTGGTGCAGGCCCTACCCGCGCACAAGGCAAACACGATTGTTCGTGGGCGATTTGACGCAACACATCGCCCAACCGCTTCTAGATAAAGACTCTCCCCACCCCCACGATGTCATCCCCGCCGAAGCGTGAGCGAAGAGCGGGGACCTTGTGGGACTTTGCGGCAGGAGGTCCCCGATTGGCTGACGCCATCGGGGATGACATCCCTTG
>NZ_JADCBK010000119.1 GCF_020253525.1 Aquidulcibacter sp. | reverse complement strand
GACGCTGGGTCGCAATCTTATAGAGGGCCAAGGAAAAGGGTAATGTCTCGGTCACGCGTCAGCCTCGTCGGCGGGTGGTGCAGGCGGCGCAGGCTCGATCAATGGGCCGCCGACCAAGCGATCAGCCTCTTGCATGGCCTCGGTCAAGGCGACCTCTAAGGCCAGACGGGCGGCTTCCATATCGGCCTCGGTCGCTTTGGCCGGGATTTCGATGGCGGGGCGATAGACGATCACGCCGCGCGAAAACAAGGGCGGCAAATGAAAGCGGTCCCAACTCTTGGCATAGCCCCCACCCTTGACCGCAAAGGCAGAGGGTAACAACGGCACTTTGGCCATTTTCGCCACCCGAACCGCGCCAAGCTGGGCGCGCATGCGGGGTCCACGTGGCCCATCTGGCGTGATCCCGACGCACCCGCCTTTTGAGGCATGGCTGAGCATCTGACGAAACGCCTGCAATGCGCCTTTATCTTCGGTCTCGCCATCGGCTTTCTTTTTTGACGAGGACCCCCGCACCACCGTACGGCCCACAAGCTCTGCGGCGCGTGCCACAAACTGGCCGTCGGGCGACAGCGAGATCAGCATCAACATCTTTTGAACATCGGTCGGCCAGATCGAATGCGCGCCCATGATGCGCGAATGCCAATAGCACCACACCACCCCTTTGCCGGACTTCCACACAGGCTCTGCATGTTCAAGGCCCACATAAGTCCAGCGCGTTGTGACCCGCACCAAAGCCATCCAAGCGGCCAAGAAGCCCGCAAAAAACCACTGAACGGGTGAGGAACGGAAGAAGGCGCGCGAGAGTTTTTTGCTCATAGTCCCGCTCCATAACGAGCGTTGCGGTCAAAGGCGAGTGCGCGGGCGCCACAGCTAAGGCTTGCATGGCAACGCGGGGCTGCCTAGATGCGATCCCAATAGCCGAAAAGACGCGCCCGTGCCCAAATTTGACCTCTCCACGCCTGAACGCCGCAAAGCCGCTGAACGCGACTATTGGTGGAATGACCACGCCTTTTTGCGCGCGCGCTTTCAAAACAAATATCAAATCAGCCCCCGCATGTGGCGCACCAATCAACCCAGCCCCAAGCAATTGGCGGAATGGAAAGACTTTGGCATCAAGACCATCGTCAACCTGCGTGGGGATACCGACGCAAGCTTCACCGTCTTGGAAAAAGAGGCCTGCGAGAAGCTGGGCCTCAACCTTGTGTTTCTGCACAGCGAGAGCCGTGGCGCGCCCTATGCGGAACGTTTGATCGAAGCCAAAAAAGCCTTTGAAACCATGGAATATCCTGCCCTGATGCATTGTAAATCGGGCGCAGACCGCGCGGGCACCATGAGCGTCTTTTATCTCTATCAGATCGAAGGCGTGCCCTTGGAAGAAGCGCGCAAGCAATTAAGCTTCAAATATCTCCACATTAGTGCAGCCAAAACCGGCATCCTCGACTTCTTCTGGGCCGAATGGGCCAAGATTGAAGCCACCGGCCGCATCGACTTCTGGACGTGGCTCACCACCGAATATGACCGCGACGACCTCAAAGCCCGCTATGAGCCCCAAGCGGCGTGGAGCTGGATTGTCGATAATATTTTGAAGCGGGAATAGCGCGCGGGGCTTGGCGCGGTTGGCGAAGGGGTATTGCAACCACCAAGATTGTCATCCCGGACGGCGAAGCCGATCCGGGACCTTGATCCGCAAAGTCCAATAATCAAAATGGTGTCATCCCGGACGGCGTAGCCGATCCGGGACCTTGATCCGCAAACCCACTGAGGTCCCCGCTCTCCGCTTCGCTTCGGCGGGGATGACATTGTTGGGGCTGGGTATTTAACCACAAACGCTGTCATCCCGGACGGCGCAGCCGATCCGGGACCTTGTGCCGCAAAGTCCTATGAGGTCCCCGCTCTGCGCTGCCGCTTCGGCGGGGAAGACAAGTTGGGTGTTTCCACCAAGCCGCCTCAAGCCCTCAACAAAATCCGGCAGATGGATTCAAGGCCTGCTTGGTCTTCTTCATCAAAGGCGGCGAGCTCTGTGGAATCCACGTCTAATACGGCGGCGAGAGCACCGGTTGCATCATAGACGGGCACGACGATCTCGCTATTAGAGCGGCTGTCGCAGGCGATATGACCCGGAAAGGCATGCACGTCCTTGACCAATTGGGTTTGGCCAGAGGCGGCAGCAGCCCCGCACACGCCCTTGCCAAAGGGAATGCGCAAGCAGCCGAGCGTGCCTTGATAGGGCCCCACCACAAGCTCTGTCGGCTTTAGGGGATCAACCACGTAAAAGCCCGTCCAGAAAAAGCGCGGGCCAAAGGCCTGCACCAGAAGGCTGACGGCGGTGGCATAACGGGCGGTGTGGCTC
Organism: Aquidulcibacter sp.; assembly: GCF_020253525.1. Lineage (GTDB taxonomy): Bacteria > Pseudomonadota > Alphaproteobacteria > Caulobacterales > Aquidulcibacteraceae > Aquidulcibacter. Next base: position 7,096 of record NZ_JADCBK010000119.1, on the reverse strand, counting down.
GTCTCCCCTGCCACGACAGAGGCAATCATCGCCTCCACCTCGCGGTAGCGGGCGGGCTTTTCGAGGGGCAAATCGTCAGGGGAAAAAGTTTCGGCCATAGCGGCTATCTATGGCCTGCCCGCCCCGATTGCCAGTGGCACGCGGTAAAAGTCTCAGTCGGCAAAGCGGTAGAGATAGCCAGTGACCTGCGACAGGGTTTCAAAGCCAAGGGCGCGCAAGATGGGCTCACTCGTCGGCAAGGCTTCGGAAAACACCCACGGACAGCCCATGTCTGCTGCGGCCTGAAGACGGGCCTGCACCACGGGCCGATAAAAGCCACGACGGCGGAAATCAGGATGGCTCGCCCCGCCATAAAGGCCTGCAAAGTCACTACCCTCTGTCCGCGTCAGGCGGCCCATCGAGACGGGCTGGCCTTCATAAAGACCCAGCCAAAAGGGTTCACCGCCCAAGGCACGTGCGAGAAGGTCTTCAGGGCTCTTATCCCAATTATTTCCAAAGGCTTGCAGCGCTAAGTTAAAGCAATGGGCGGCCTGTTCCAGCGTGTGGATTTGGACGACTTCAAGGCCCGCAACTGTGGCAGGCGGACCTAAGTCAGAGGCGCGAATGAGGATGGTTTCTGTCGGCTGACGCGCAAAGCCTGCTGCCATCAGGGCCGCAGCAAAACCGTCTGGCGCATCGTGTGAGTAAAGCTTCCACTCAAGATCTTCAGCCCCTGCCGCACGGGCCACGTCAAGCTCTGCCGCAATCACGTCTTGAACCTCAGATGCGGCGATATCCTGCCAGATGATCTGGCCATGATCGCGGGTCACAAAGGGGGTTTGCGTCCAAGACTTAGGTAGGTTGGCCCTATCGGGCCGGCGTCTTTGGCTGGCATCAAAGGCCGCACGCAAGTCTTCGACTGTCATCGGCCCAAAGCAGCTAAGCGCCCAAACTGGGTTGCCAAGACCCCATCAATCGGGGCCGCTAAGCCATCGAGCTTTGACTCTGGGCTGCCATTGACCAGATAGGTGACCTGTAGCTTTGTTTTGCCTGCTTGGGTTGCGGGTTTGAGGCTAAAGGTCATGGTCGCGTGTACCGCCATGCCCTGTAAGGGGCCAAAGCCGCCCTCGATCCGCAAAGCTTTGCCCGGCATGGCCATGAGGACACGGGCATGTTCTACCCCGCCATTGGCCCAAGTTTCGCACCAGCATCCGCCGGGTCGCACATCTAAGCTCAAGTTTTTGGCTTGGCCGGAATAGGTGTGGTCTGAGGACCACCAGTTCGAGATTTGGGTCAGATTTTGCCAAGCTTCGGCTGGTGTACCAGCAAGTTCCACTTCATAGGCCAAGGCGATCTGGCTGGGGCTTGCGGCTTGTACCGCAGCATTTGCTGGACTGGCCGAGATCAAGAGGGCCGTTGCAATCAGCCAACGCCCCCCTGCCCCCACGCTCATGCCGCTTTCTTCGCAGCTGGCTTGGTGGCTGCCGCCTCGGACGCCAACGTCTTGCCATACCAAGCTTCGCCTTCATCAAAGAAGTCGCGCATCACGGGCACAATGGTTTCGGCAAAGGAGACCAAGAACAAATGCCCACCGCCCTTCACGATGTGAAGCCGTGCATTGGGGGCAAGGCTCGCGATCCAACGGCCATTGATTTCCGGCACGATCTTGTCCTTATCGCCCATCATCACCAGCGTCTTGGCCTGCAAGAAGGGCAAGAACCACGCACTCGTCCAGCCCATCATACAGGTCAGCTGTTGCATATAGCCAATGGTTGAAGGCGGTAGCAGGCGCGAAGCATGGCCATCCGACCCGCTGGCGTCGCCACCATAGAGGGTGCGGAAATTGGCCAGCATATAATCCTTATCGACATAGCGACGGGGGCTGGCCATCTTCATCAAAACTTCGGGGTCACCGGGCACCATCAACATGCCCATGCTGGTCGCAGCTAACAAAAGACGGCCCGTGCGCTTGGGGTTCTGCCACGCAAATTGCTGGGCCATCGCCCCGCCCCACGACACCCCCATCACATCGACCACGTCAAAGCCGTAATGATCCAACAACTTGGCGGCAAAGGCGCAGATCATCCACGGGCGATAGGGCAAAATCGGATTGGGTGACTTGCCAACCCCTGGCATGTCAAAGGTGATGATATCGCGGTCAACAAACCAATCGGCCAAGGGGGCCATCAGCTCGATATTGGCCCCAATGCCATTGAAAAACAGGATCGGTCGCGGACGGTCCTTGCCTGCTTTGCCTTTAAGGTCCGTGCACCACACGGCAGCGCGGACGGTGCGCCCGCCGATGGTGACACGTTCGAACTGGGCCTTGCGGCCTGTCGTTTCGGTAGCTGAAGACACGTTAGACTATCCTTTTAGCGATCCCTGAGCTGGGCTTTTATGGTCGATCAAGATGGTTGCCAAACTCTTACGCTTGGAAGGGTCTGCCCGATACAGGCTTTTTAATCATTGAACGCGTAGCGGCCAGGCGCTGGATCGCCAGCGGGATGGTTCTTGCTGCCCACATCTGCCGGGGCGGCCTTCATTGGGCCAGAGCGCGCCTTCAGCCATTCGCCCCACAAGGGCCACCACGAGCCTGGAACCTCTTTAGCCCCGGCCATCCAATCATCCGTCGTCGGCGGTGGCTTGCCCTCATTGCGGTAATATTTCGCCTTGGGATTGCCCGGTGGGTTCAACAGCGCCTGAATATGGCCGGAGTGGGAGAGAATGAATTCAATATTCTCTGACCCGACCAATTGGGTCGTGCGATAGCAGGCTTTCCACGGCGTGATGTGGTCGGTTACCCCAGCAATGACGAACAGATCATTTTTGACCTTGGTCAAATCGACAATATGGCCGGCAAATTCCACTTCGCCCGGTCTGGCGAAGGGCTGCTTGGGATACATGTCGAGATAATCTGAGTGCAATTTCGCCGGCAAATTGGTCGTGTCATTATTCCAGAACAAGACGTCAAATGGCGGAGGATCTTGGCCCATCAGATAATTATTGATGACATAATTCCAGATGAGGTCATTAGGCCGCATCCAGGCAAACATCCGGCCCAAGGAATCGCCTTCCAAAATACCCTTTTTGGCAGAGCGCTGGCGGGCAAGCTCAATCCCATGCTCGGACACCAAGGCCCCCACTTCGGAATCTTCCTTTTGCGGGTCGAGCACATTGACCATCAAGCTCACCGCATTAACGCGAGTATCGCCAAGGCTTGCCAGTTTGGATAAGAAGGTTGCCGTGGTGATCCCGCCCGAACAGGCACCCGACACATTGAGCTTCTTGGCCTTAGTGATCTCTAAGATCACATCGCTCGCCTTAATCAGCTCATCTACATATTCGGCCAAGCCCCAGTCGCGATGCTCCACCCGTGGATTGCGCCACGAGACGAGGAATGTCGTCAGGCCCAAAGAGCCCAAGAAGCGCACAATGCTTTTGTCGGGCGAGAGGTCGTTCACATAGGCCTTGTTGATCTGTGGCGGGATGATCAGGAAGGGAATTGCATGGACCTGTTCGGTTGATGGCGCATATTGGATCAGCTCCATCATCTCGGTCTTATAGACAACCGCGCCCTTAGAGGTCGCCAAGTTTTCGCCCACTTTGAACGGGCGCTTATCGACTTGGCTGACTTGGCCGCCATTTTCCGTGAGGTCGCGATAGGCATTTTGCAGGCCCTTAATCAGGCTCATGCCGCCGCTTTCATACGCGCGCTTGATCGCAGCAGGATTGCCGATCAGCGTATTGGTGGGCGAGATTGAGTCGATAATCATTTGCGACACAAAACTCGCGCGGGCCTTTTCCATCTCATCGAGATCAAGATCAGCCAACCAGGTGCCGACATTTTTCTGCACGGCCAGATAATATTGCATCCCCATGCGATAGATGGGGTTATATTTGAAGGTAATGTCCATGAAGCGCTTGTCTTTGGCATCGGGTGCCAGATCGCTCTCATTCTTCAAAATCTTGACGACATCATCGCCCAAGGCTTTCAGATGCTTGGTCGTGGTGGCAGGCTTGGCGGTTACTTCCCGCATCATCAGGGCAACAGCCCCCATCAGGTCTTCGCGGGCCAGGCCCATCATGGCCGTCAGGGCCACGGTATTTTGTGCGGCTTCGTCACCAAGATTGATTTTCTGCTTCGACATTCAGACCTCCCCGCCCCGATGATTCATTGCTCGACCCTCGCAGGCATTGTCAGACGCGAGGTTATGACGGCAATTGCTAATCGTGAAGTTGTTTGTGCTGTGATATGCGCGATTGGTTACGGATTTTCGTCGTTTGCCTGCTTCTGACTGCTTTAGGATGCCGAAATATGAGTGGAACCAGCCCGACCAAGGACAAAATCCTCGCAAAATCGCGTGAGCTGTTCAACAGCGAAGGCTTTGGGGCCTTGGCCGCTGTCGATATTGCCAACCATCTTTCGATGTCGCCGGGCCATCTTTACTACCATTTCAAGGGCAAGGCTGAAATTGCCGCTGCCCTTTTGGCCGCCCATATTGGCGAGTTGGAGGCGATCAAGGGGGCTGCGCTCGAAAAATGTTCGGGCGAGGATGCCACGATTGAGACGGCGTGGACCTGGGTCCATATTTTGGTGGAAGAGGCATGGGATGCCCGCTTTGCCTACCGCGAACCCCTATCGGTTGTCCGCGCCGATGCCCGCTTGGCCAACCAGATCCGCCATATGTTTGCCGTCCAGCATGATGCAGCCTACGGCCTACTCCACGCGCTGCGCGCCTCTCAAGCCATTGTGGCAACCGATGAGGCGTTTGATGGCCTCGTCAATCAGCTTGCCTTGGGCCTAGCCTTCCAATTGGTTCGGATGGAATTTGATGCCCCAGTTACAGAAACGCCGCGCGCGCTGATTGCACGCGCGGCGGCTCTGATCATGTTGCCAATCACGGGCTTTATCCGCCCGGATCAGCCCGCAGCTTAGGCAGCTTCGGTTTCGGTCTTCTTAGAAGCCTTAGGTGCAGCCTTAGCACCCTTCAAAGCTTCCACTTCAGCGGTCAAAGCTTCGATCTTGGCGGTCAAGGTTTCGATTTGGGTGCCCAAAGCGAAGATGTTGATCGGTGCTACTTTGTCCATGAAGGGCGAAACCTTCTCAACAACGGTCTTGCGAACGGCTTCAAAACGCTCTTCCAACTCATGGATGCGGGTTTCCGAAGCGGTTTTGACTTGTGCCGTTGTCTTTTCGACATATTCGGTCACTTTGCCAGCGGCTTCGTTCTTGGAGATGCTGGCGCGAACCAGATCTTCAACTTGCTCACCCTTTTCAACCAATTGGTCGAACATTTCGTTCGCTGCACCGGTTACTTTTTCAACGCGGCCAGCGGCTTCTTGATACACGCGGCCATAAGCGCCAACGCCTGCCAACCAGATCTTGCGGGCGATTTCGAGGCCCTCTTTACGAGCGGTCTCAACAGTTTCGGTGACTTTGTTTACGTCGGTCATTTTTCTCTCCTTCACCGGGCTGCGTGGGGGGGAGGAGCAGCCCTTTGGTGTTCGATGGCTAGGATATAGCGAGGGCTTTTAGAAAGCGCATACTAAATGCTGCAACGCAGCATTTTGGGGGATTGGTGTGCCCTGCCCCGGCAAAAGTTTGTTATCCCCGACGGCGCAGCCGATCCGGGATCTCCTTCCACAAAGTCCCCTGAGGTCCCCGCTCTCCACGTCGTTCTGGCCGCGATGACATCGTGGGGCGGGGTTATCCAGAAGCGCTCCCTCCGACGCACGACGGAAGACCCAAGAGACTTTGGGAAACCGTCCTCCCCTGTGTGGGGTGATTAGATGAAGCTTTTCCCTTTCTAGGCACAAAAGCTGCGACGGCTGAACCCTGTGTCTACTTCTGGGACAAAGTATAGTTTTGTCTTGACCCTATTGATGAGTGAGTATTGCCGATGTTTTTTGGAAAAAGACCGCCCCGCAAAGCACCTGATCCCCTTGTTTTGGCACGGCAGGCAGAACCATTTATCGATCGGGAAGTTCAGCAGGCTGTGATTGCAGGCCCATCGGCTGTTCGCTTGGTACGGGAATTTTCCAATCCATCAAACAATTTGAGCCTTGCCTATCGCGCGGCTCAGCCAGAAGCAAAAAAGGTCACGGCCTTCACCTTGATCTGCGGGTTCCTTGCGCTCAACCTCGTTGCAACCATCGCCCATCACTGGGTTATGAATGATCCTTGGAATCCGCCCGAGGCCGTTTTGGCCCTGCAAAAGATCGGTGACTTCGGCTTAAGCGCGCGTAACGCGCCAGACGGCAAACTAAGCAATTTAGAAACCCAGACGCGGACTTATTGTGGTAACCGAACGAAAGTACAGTTTAGCACGCCACGTACCATGATTGGTGAACCACCAACCAAGGAAGAACCTGTTGTTATCTTCAGCGGCTTTGGTGGGGACGACGCCGCGAGCAAGGCCTATACCCTGTGCCTGATCAAACAAAACGTCGACCGCTTCTGCGATGGTGACAGCGTGAAACATACCGCCGAAACCCTGCAGGGCTATTTCTGGTCGCTGGATCCGATGAATGGCTTCGAAAATTCCCCCACTTTCGCCATCATGCAATATGGTCAGGCGTTGAACCCCGACAGCGGGTTCAACAAAGTGAAAAAAGAAATCGGCTTCGCAGGAGCAGAGCCAAGCTTTCCTAAAGCCAAAGCTGATCCTGAAATTGTCGCACAGGTGAGAAACCTGATGGAACAAGGCTATCTGCGCAAATCCGACCTGTTTTTCGACCTGCGCGGCGCGCCAACAGGTGCCAAAGGCCTGTTTAATGATGTCGTGGAAGCCAAGACATCGCCATGTAAGAAAGCCGACTAAGCTGTTGGGTGGGCCTTTTTTGTTGGCCCAGAGACCAATAGCCATGTCATCCCCGATGGCGTAAGCCGATCCGGGATCTTGTTCCTCAGAGTTCCTTAAGGTTGTCGTCCCGGACGGCGTAAGCCGAGCCGGGATCTCCTGCCGCAAAGTCCCTGAAGGCAGTCATCCCGGACGGCGTACGCCGATCCGGGATCTTGTGCCGCAAACTCGCTGAGGTCCCCGCTCTTCGCTACGCTTCGGCGGGGATGACATTGTTGGGGGGAACGCCCCTCTCCCAGTGGGAGAGGGGAGCGCAT
>NZ_JADCBK010000118.1 GCF_020253525.1 Aquidulcibacter sp. | reverse complement strand
TTATCGACCATTTTGTTTTTGCCGATCCCACCGGTCGCATTCGCGACCGGCGTGTTTTCAATAGTTTTGGATCGGCAAATCGGTTAGTTTTTCGCCTTATCGACCATTTTGTTTTTGCCGATCCAGGGCATCATGGCGCGCAGGCGGGCACCGACGGCTTCGATTTGATGCTCATCGCCCAAGCGGCGGGTAGCTTTGAAGAAAGGTGCGCCGGCTTTGTTTTCCAGCATCCAGTCACGGGCAAAGCCACCATTCTGGATATGCTCGAGCACGCGCTTCATTTCAGCCTTGGTTTCTGGCGTGATGATGCGCGGACCGGTGACATATTCGCCATATTCGGCGGTGTTGGAGATGGAGTAATTCATGTTAGCGATGCCGCCTTCATAGATCAGGTCCACGATCAGCTTCACTTCGTGCAAGCACTCAAAATACGCCATTTCAGGCGCATAGCCTGCTTCCACCAAGGTTTCGAAGCCCGCGCGGATCAATTCCACCAAGCCACCGCACAAAACAGCCTGCTCGCCGAACAAATCGGTCTCGCATTCTTCGCGGAAATTGGTTTCGATAATGCCCGAACGACCACCGCCGACGGCCGAGGCATAGGCCAAAGCGAAATCAAGGGCCTTGCCGCTTTCATTATGCTGTACCGCCACAAGGCAAGGCACGCCGCCGCCCTTTTGATATTCGCTGCGCACCGTGTGGCCCGGGCCCTTTGGCGCAACCATCACCACATCAACACCCTTCGGCGGCTGGATCAGGCCGAAGTGAACCGAAAAGCCGTGCGCAAACATCAGGGTTTGACCTGGCTTGATATAGGGCGCGATTTCAGTTGCATAAAGTTCTGGCTGGATCTCGTCGGGCGTCACGATCATCAAAGCATCTGCCTTTTGGGCGGCTTCTGCGACGGTGACGACTTTCAGGCCTGCCGCTTCGGCCTTGGCTGCGGAGGCAGAACCTGCCTTCAAAGCAACCCAGACGTTCTTCACGCCGGAATCCTTCATGTTCAACGCATGGGCGTGGCCTTGGCTGCCATAGCCAACCACCGCGACAATCTTGTCCTTGATCAGGCCAAGGTCACAGTCAGCGTCATAGAACACGCGCATTTTTTCTCTCCAGATTGAAATTGTAGCGGCACAATAGTGCAGGCCAAGTTGAATTTGCCCCGGGTTAAGAGCGTTTTTTTGCGTCGAGGTCAATCGAAGCCATCAGCATATGCGCGTTCGATCTCAGCTAAGTCCTCAGTTCCGTGGCGTTGATGCCGGTGGGCGGGGTGCCACACTGGGTGGCTTGCGCGGTAGAGGCCCCGGTGCAGCAGCCGCTTGTGGGCCAGCGCGACCAGCGGCCAGCTCGGTGACAATCAACCACCCCCCCGCTTCGCGCCGCCAAACGGTAACATAACGCCCAAGGCTGAGCTGATTATCCCCGCGCCGGATCACATAGCGCCCCCAAGATGAACCAGAGCCACCGGCGGCCATCGCACTCTCTGGGCTGCGTTCGAGGGTCACATCGGCGGGGAATGTCCCAAAGCGAGCTTGCGCGCCCGCAGCCCCCGCTGGAGACGAGCCGGACGCATCATGCAACACGCCCTCAGCCGACATCATGGCTTCATAGGCTTTAAGTGGCCCATTCGCGACGAGATTGGCTGCAAAGGCGCGATCAATCGTCAGCAATTCTTCGCTTTCATCGACGGGCTTTGCCGTTTCAGCTGCTTCAGTTGGCAAAGCCTGGACGGCCCGCAAGCCTTCGGGCGAGGCAAGGGCTGCATCTGCTGTCGCCTTAGCCGCTGCCAAGTTCTGAGCTTCTTCCTCTGGCGAGAGGGGGGCGGTGGTTTCAGTGCTTGGAGAGGCAGCGGCAGCAGCAGGTGCGGCCAGAGGGGGCGCGCGCCATTCAGCCTTTGGCGCTGGCTTTGGCTTTGCCGGCGCTTTGGTCTGATTTGTGGCCTTTTTGCTTGTCTGCGCCTGTGCGGCAGGCAGCCCGAAGGTGCAAGCAAGGATGAGGGACCCGATTATGGCACCAGCCATGCGTCTCATATGCCCCTCCCCTAGTTTGGTTTGTTCGCAGGCTTGGGCGCAAAGCCTGCTTGCGGCGCGATCAAGCCTTCAACGGGCAAAGCGCCGGGCAGGAAGGCAAATCTTTTGGCGAAAGCGGCCAAGAGAGGCTGCACCCGTTCATCGTCATAGCGGGTTGAGACACAGCGTTCCCGCTTAGGCGCGCGCACCTCGATCACTGCCGTTGCTTGGCCTGCGCGGGCCAAGGTCTCGATGGTGCGCTTCAACTCGCCCCAAATCTTAGCGTCCTCAAACGCATAAACGAGGCTTGCCGCATCAGTCACATCCAAAGTTCCACTGGCGCGACTGATGGCCTTGCCATCCCAACGCACCATCTCATAGCGCCCGGGCACATCTTCTGGCGTGCGAAAGGTAATGGAAATGCTTTCTGCGCTAGCAGGCCGCAAAACCGAAATCCGATAAGCCGCCTTATCATTGGCCGCCTTGGTAAAGGGCGTGTCGATCCCCATGGCTTTCAGAATGGCCGGATCAGCCAATTCGCCATTTACAGGGCTGTCGCACAAGCGCATGCGTGGGTCGCCATCAACACCCAAAAATAGGGCCTTTTGTTCAGGCTCTCGCTGGCCCACCAGAAAAATGGTTAGCCCCAAAGCCGCAGCAATCGCCAGCATGATGAGATATCTCAGAGAGCTTTTCATCTATCCATCCAAACGTGAACTTTGGGCCAAAACATGGCCGATTCCCGAACCAAAGCGCTTTGATGCCGGGCCTTAAATCACATCCCGACCCCGGCGTATGGTGGCAACGCCAGTGCGCGAGACTTCAACAAGGCCAAGTGGGCGCATCAAATCGATGAAATCATCCAGCTTTTTTGAGGAGCCAGTCAATTCAAAAGTAAAATAGTTCAAACCTGCATCCATGATCCGGCACTTAAAGGCGTCGGCCAAGCGCATGGCTTCCACCCGCACATCGCCCGTGCCAGCTACTTTGATCAAAGCGAGTTCGCGCGAGACTGCGTCGCTATCGCCATAAAAGTCAATCACGCGCTTAACCGGGACCAATCGGCCAAGTTGGGCGCGGATCTGGGTCAAGACGCTAGGCGTTCCTGAAGTGACGATCGTAATGCGCGAAGTATGGGCCTCATGATCGGTCTCGGCCACCGTCAAGCTTTCGATATTATAGCCGCGCGCCGAAAACAGGCCGACGACGCGGGCAAGGACCCCCGGCTCGTTGGTGACGATTACGGCCAATGTCGTGCGAATGATCGGGCTTTCGCCTTCTGGAATGAAATAAGCGGAACCGGGTTGGGTCATGGATAGGTCTCGACTGGCTGTGTTCTGATTGCTTTAGCGGTCATAGAGGACGCGTGCAAACGCCACTTGCCCTTGTTCGTTCAATTCCATCAGTTCGGTTGCCGTCGCCCCGGTTTCATCTTGATAGATCAAGGCCAAGCCTTGCCGATCTTGGCAGATAGTGAGTAGGCTAAAGTGCAAGTGCGGCCGGATTTGAAACGCAAAACTGAAATAGGGGCGCAATTCTTCCCGACGGGTAAAATGCGTCTTTTCGCCTTTGGTGCGGATCGCAACTTTGGGCGAATGAAACACCACATCCTCCGCATAATGGGAGAGGATTTTCTCCAAGTCGTGCGCATTCCAATCGGCGATCCAAGTGGCCGCAAACAGGGCGGGATCGGTCATCCGCGTCCTTTGCCCAGCGAAACTGGCTCGTTAAGGAGGCGATCCAGCAAAAGTCCCACGTCGCGTAGGGTCGACGCGGACACGCGGTCCAGCACCCGAAACCCGCGCGTAGCGCGGTCGAGAGATTTAACTTGATCGACCAGCAAATAACCTGCAATCCGTCCGCCAGCTGGCAACGCCAATTTGAAAGGCCACAGGCTAGGGTTTGAGGTAATTGGCACCACAATCGCGGTCGAGCTAACCTCATGATAGGCCTGGGGCGTCAGCACGAGGGCTGGGCGAAAGCCCGCTTGTTCTCGCCCTTGGCTGCCTTTGAGGTCGACCATAACGATGTCGCCGCGTTCAAGCATGCTTTGCGCTTTGCACGTGGTTGTTCCAAGCTGCAGCCAGATCGTCCAGATCCATCTCCAGCACATTTGCGGGGGCCACCCAGCCATCGTCAATGGTTTCTGTGCCCTGCGCCTCACCAAAACCTGCCAATTCGGGTGCCGCATAGTTGCGCGCTTGCGCAATCAGAACGTCCAATGACGGAATGGCTTCCTCCGGCACAACATGGCCCACCAATTGGCCATTTTCATTGGCAAACCGGATTCTTGACCCTGGCTTGATCCCAAACATGTCCCGTAAGGCTTTGGGTATCACCACTTGGCCCTTGGTAGAGACCAAACCATCGCTCATGCGCCGTTTCCTTCATTTTGCCGGGTAATACTAAAGTAAAACTGATCAATTGTCATGGCCTTTATGAACGGTCGCTTGGCTTTGACGACCTATGTCCCCTCCCCGTCTAGTTCGTCGTCATCGGGATACCAGCTCTCTCGTCCAGAACCATGGATGGGAACCGGGGTGCGTGGAACGGGAAAAAGAGCGCCCATCCACACAATCAAAATCATCCAAGTGGAAACGGGTACCGCTACCAAATACGAGAATTTCGTCAGGATCAATGGCGGCTCCTTGGGTTCTAATTGGCTGTGCCTGCAGAAGCTTTTTGTCTCGAACAGAGCATGCTGGCATTTTTATTCCCAACTCTGCAAGTGGATTCGTATCTACCAAACTCGGGCTGGACTCCACCATCCTTGCGGCGATCAACACCGCTGCGTCTGCCCGCAAACTTACCCGCAGCGCATTTTTGGCCCAAGCGGCGCGCAATGAGATTATGGGGCGGTAGCTTCGGCTGCAGGGATTTGTCTGGGAACGGCTTTTACCACTTCAATCGCGTCAAGGGACGCTTCGCTTTTGCCCTTGACCCGATTGAACTGGCGACCGTCACATAAGACGCCGCGCCTGCTTCTGGCAGTCAAGGCCAAAGAGCGAAGCGCACCTTGCCGACCGAAAGAAGACGATCTCACACGGGTTCAGCGCTTTGCGGGCAGCATGATGGCGGATTTCCCCCTACACCAACTGCCGCCCCTTCTCGTCAATGGCGGTGCCAAGGTCTTGGCCATCGTCGCCCAAGAGCATTTCATTATGTGCCGCACCCGATGGGATCATGGGGAAGCAGTTTTCGTCCTTGGTGACGCGGCAGTCAAAGATCACCGGGCCATCATAGTCGATCATTTCTTGGATGGCGGCATCAAGATTGGCAGGATCTTCGCAGCGTATCCCCTTGGCCCCAAAGGCTTCGGCGAGCTTCACAAAATCGGGCAGGGAGTGGGAATAGCTTTGCGAATAGCGTTCACCATGCAGCAATTGCTGCCACTGGCGCACCATGCCCATCCATTCATTATTCAGGATGAAGATTTTGATGGGCAAGCCATATTGGACCGCACAGCTCATTTCTTGCATGCACATTTGGATACTGGCTTCGCCCGCAATATCGATCACCAAGCCGTCCCTATGGGCCATTTGCACGCCAATGGCGGCTGGCAGGCCATAGCCCATGGTGCCGAGGCCGCCTGAAGTCATCCAGCGGTTAGGCTCTTCAAAGCGATAGAATTGGGCGGCCCACATCTGGTGCTGGCCCACTTCGGTGGTGATGAAGGTCTTGCGATCCTTGGTCAGTTCATAGAGGCGTTCAACCGCATATTGGGGTTTAATCACCTCACCGCTTTGGCGATAGGCAAAGCCTTTGCGCGCGCGCCAGGTTTCAATCTGGGCGTTCCAAGCAGCAAGATCGGCACGCTTGCCAACACGCGCCTGCCATTGCGCCAAAAGGGCGGCAATCGCTTTGCCCGCATCGGCCACAATGCCAATATCCACCCGCACATTTTTATTGATGCTGGAAGGATCAATATCGACATGGATTTTCTTGGAATTGGGCGAAAAAGCGTCCAAACGCCCGGTCACGCGGTCATCAAAGCGTGCGCCTAAACAGATCATGACATCACAATCATGCATGGCCATATTGGCCTCATAGGCCCCATGCATGCCCAACATACCAAGCCATTGGGGGTCGCTGGCTGGGAAGCTGCCCAAGCCCATCAAGGTTGAGGTGACCGGGAAGCCCGTTGCCGCTGCCAATTGGCGCAAGAGTTTAGAGGCTTCTGGCCCCGCATTAATCACACCACCGCCGGTATAGAAGATGGGCTTTTTGGCCGAGGCCATCAGCTCTACCGCCTTTTCAATCGCCACAAGGTCCGGGTTCGTAGGCGGGCGATAATTGGGCGAGAGATCATTCGGCTTGCCGCGATAAATCGTCTTTTTGAACTGAACATCCTTTGGAATATCGATCAAAACAGGGCCCGGACGGCCCGTGGTCGCCACTTGAAACGCCTCATGCACGATCCGCTCTAAATCATTGACGTCCTTGACCAGATAATTGTGCTTGGTGGCCGAGCGCGTGATGCCCGTGGTATCGCATTCCTGAAACGCGTCAGAACCGATCAAATGCGAGGGTACTTGGCCGGTGATGCACACCAAGGGGATGGAATCCATCAAAGCATCAACCAAAGCCGTCACCGCATTGGTGGCCCCGGGGCCGGAGGTCACCAGAACAACACCGCATTTGCCCGTTGAGCGTGCATAGCCCTCGGCGGCATGGCCTGCCCCTTGTTCATGGCGCACCAGCACATGGTGGATCTGCTCTTGCTGATACAGCGCATCATAGATCGGCAAGACCGCCCCGCCGGGATAGCCAAAAATCGTCTCCACGCCCTGCTCTTGCATGGCCCGCACCAGAATTTCGGCACCTGTCATTTCAATCGGTTCAGGCTTTGTCATCGTGCTGGTCTCAATTTCTGTGTCGTACATGGGGCGGACTTCCAAGTTTTTGTGCTTATGGCGGTTTTCTGGGCATGAAAAAAGGGGCTTGGTGAGCCCCTTGTGTTGCAACGCCGCGATTTGGTGAGAGGACTATCCCTCACCAAGCCGCGGCATTCTAACGAGTACAAGTGCGACGTTGCGCATGATGGAGTTTCCTCAAACTTCTACGAAAGGCATAAACATGCGCCACGCCTTGGTCAAGCAAAATTTCTTGGAATTTAATTCCGTCGCTTACCGAAAAATTGGATTTTAAATCCAAATACAGCAGAAATACACACAAAACCGTGTTCTGCCCATTTCAGTTGTTTGCAAGCGGACAAGTTTGGTTAAGCTGAACCCTAAATCAAAGTGCTTGAATCAATCCAGCACAAAAAGAAAAACGGGGAGATGTGATGTCAGATCAACGCGAAGCCGTGGGCGCGTGGGGCCCAAAGGCAGATTCCGAGGCGACCGTCGGCGCACCCCCCCAATTGAGTGCAGCCTATATCCGCTATGCCCTGTGGATGTTGTTGATCATCTATATCCTCAATTTTCTCGATCGCAGCATTGTTGGCATTCTGGCCGAAGAAATCCGGCGCGAATTGGTGCTGGATGACTGGCAGATCGGCATTATGACGGGCCTTGCCTTTGCTTTCTTCTATACGGTCTTGGGCATTCCCATCGCCCGTTTGGCCGACCGCAGCGACCGGGTTAAGATCATCTCGATTTCGTTAGCGGTGTGGAGCGGCTTTACCGCTTTATGCGGTTTGGCCCAGAACTTCACCCAAATGCTTTTGGGCCGCATTGGCGTTGGCATTGGTGAAGCAGGGTGTACGCCCGCAGCCCATTCCCTGATTTCCGACTATGTGCCGGCTGACCGGCGCGCCCGCGCCATTGCCTTTTATGGCCTTGGAGTACCCGCTGGCAGTTTGTTAGGGGCTGTCCTCGGCGGTGTGATTGCCGATATTTGGGGCTGGCGAACGGCCTTTTTGGTCGCTGGCCTGCCCGGCGTCGCCCTCGCCTTTGTGGCGTGGTACACGTTGAAGGAACCGCGCCGCACCTTGGGCTTTCCAACGCATGCGACAACAGGGGAAGGCAGTGTGTGGTCAACCCTCAAGGCGCTACTCAAATCGCGTGCCTATGTGTTTGTCACACTCGCCTCAGCCAGCGCGGCCTTTGTCAGCTATGGCCAAGGCGTCTTCACGCCCGCTTTTTTCCAGCGCATTCATGGCATGAGTGCAGGCGAAGTGGGCATTTGGCTTGGGATTTCCTCGGGCGTGGGTGGATTGATCGGTACTTGGCTCGGTGGCTATTTCGCTGACAAATATGGGGCCAAGAACCCCGCCGCCTTCCTTTATGTTCCCGCCATCGGGATGGCGATTGCAAGTGTGACCTTCACGCCGGGCTATTTGTCAGCCTCCTGGCAGACGGCTTTGGTGCTGATCTGGATCCCTGGTGTTTTGAACTCGCTGTGGTACGGGCCTGCTTTTGCGACGGTTCAAAGGGTGGTGCCGCCAAACCAGCGGGCGATGGCGGTAGCCATCACTTTGTTTGTGGTCAATTTGGTAGGCCTTGGCGTCGGGCCTTTATTTGCAGGTGTTTTGTCGGATGCTTTGCGCAATCTGATGTTTGATGGCAGCGCCTTGGGCATTGCAGACTTTGCCACAGCTTGCGGTAAAGCCGCCGCCACGGCGGGCGAAGCCGCCTGTGTGGTCGCGCGCCAAGAGGGCTTGCGCTGGAGCTTGATCATCGCTTGCCACCTTGGTTTGATGAGTGCGGTGCTGTTCTGGCTTGGCGGACGGGCCCTGTTGCCCGCCAAGGTGACAACATCTTGATGAAGCCCACCCTCGACCATGCAAATAAATCGCGCCATGGCATTGCTTTTTTCCACGTCGGCCCGATGGTAGGCCGATAAGAAAGGCAAGCGTTAGACCTGCCTATAAGGGGAACGACCGGATGGACAAACCTTCAGACACGATCATCGGCTCTGGAACGACAGGCTCACCTGCGGCCTTAAGCCCAAGTTATGTGCGCTATGCCCTGTGGATGCTGTTAATCATCTACACGCTTAACTTTGTCGACCGCCAGATTGTCGCGATTTTGGCAGAGCCGATCAAGAAGGATCTCGGCCTTACCGACAGTCAATTGGGCCTTTTGGGCGGCCTTGCCTTTGCGTTCTTCTACACCTTCCTTGGCATACCAATCGCGCGTTACGCAGAGCGGGGAAACCGCGTCCGGATTATCTCGGTCGCTGTGGTGGTCTGGAGTGGCTTTACGGCTCTTTCTGGAGCAGCCCACAATTTCACCCAATTATTGCTGGCCCGGATCGGTGTAGGTGTCGGGGAAGCAGGCTGTACGCCCCCTGCCCACTCCTTGATCTCTGACTATGTCGGACCTGAAAAGCGGGCATCGGCCTTGGCCTTTTATTCTTTGGGTGTCCCCATCGGATCGGCCCTTGGCTTTATCGTTGGGGCCTTGATTGCGCAGCAGTTTGGCTGGCGGGCAGCCTTCTTCGCAGTGGGCCTGCCCGGCGTTGTTTTGGGTATCATTGCTTGGGTTACGCTGAAAGAGCCGCGCAATTTAGGTCTTGTTGCCCAGCCGAAAGCGGGCAGCGCGCCCAGTTTCGGGGATGCCCTAAAGGAATTGCGTAAGAGAAAGTCCTATTGGTATGCCGTCTTTGCCGCGACCACGATTTCCTTCCTCGGTTATGGCCACGCGTATTTCCTACCATCCTTCTTGACCCGTGTGCATGAAATGGGCCTGGCAGAGCGCGGGGCAGCCATGGCAGTTATGACCTTGGTCTCTGGGGTTGTTGGCACCTTGATCGGCGGCATGTTGGCCGACCGGGCCGCCAAGAAAGACACCCGCGCCTATATGACGGTCCCGCTGATTGCCTTCGTTATTGGCATTCCCTTCTTCTGGATGGCGATGTTTGCTGAGACGGCGATGATGGCGATTATCTTCTTAGCAATCCCGACCTTGCTGAACTCGCTGTGGTACGGGCCCGTTTATGCTGCGGTTCAAAGCCTCGTTCAGCCGCGCACGCGGGCAACGGCGGTGGCGATCATGCTGTTCGTCGTCAATATGATCGGACTTGGCGCCGGACCCACCGCGATTGGCTTCTTCTCGGACATTTTTGCCAATCAGCATTTTGCCACATTGGGGGCAAGTGCCGACTATGCCGTCTTCTGCGCGAAGGGGGCGGCAACAGCAGCCGATGCTATGTGCGCGGCAGCCCAAGCCGAAGGCATTCGTTGGTCGCTTTTGGCAACCTCCTCTGTGGGCGTTCTGGTCATCTTCTTCTTCTGGATGGGCCGGAAAACCATTGTGAAAGACCTTGCAGATACGGCGGCAGAAGCAAAGGCCGCTTGACCTGAGAGGCAACAGCCTCGAAACAGGGCCGCCGAGCACCCTCGGCGGCCTTTTTCCTGCATGATGGACTGCTACCAATGATCCCCCGCTATGCCCGCCCTGAAATGATCGCCATCTGGGACGCCCAAACCCGTTTCAAAATCTGGTTTGAGATTGAAGCCCATGCCGCCGATGCGCTGGCAGAGCTTGGCGTGATCCCGAAGGAAGCCGCCAAGACCATTTGGGATAAGGCCGGCAATGCCGTGTTTGATGTCGCGCGCATTGATGCGATTGAAGCCGAGACCAAGCATGATGTGATCGCTTTCTTGACCCATTTGGCCGAGATTGTGGGCCCTGACGCCCGCTTCGTCCACCAAGGCATGACGAGCTCTGACGTGCTCGACACCTGCCTTGCGGTGCAACTGGCCCGCGCCAGTGACTTGTTGATTGCAGGCGTTGACCGGGTATTAGCCGCCCTTGAGACGCGGGCGAAAGAGCATAAGCACAGCGTGCGCATTGGGCGCAGCCACGGCATCCATGCAGAGCCCACTACATTTGGTGTCACGCTGGCTGGCTTCCATGCCGAGTTTCAGCGCGCCAAAGCCCGCTTGGTTGCGGCCAAGGCTGAAATCGCGACCTGTGCGATCTCAGGTGCCGTCGGCACATTTGCCCAAATCGACCCACGCGTGGAAGCCCATGTTGCTGCCCAAATGGGCCTAGCGATTGAGCCCGTCTCCACCCAAGTCATCCCGCGCGACCGCCATGCCGCTTTCTTCTGCGCGCTAGCTGTTGTCGCCTCCTCCATCGAGCGCTTGGCAACTGAAATCCGCCATATGCAACGCACCGAAGTGCTGGAGGCTGAAGAATTCTTCTCGCCCGGGCAAAAGGGCTCTTCGGCGATGCCGCATAAGCGTAACCCCGTTTTGACGGAGAATTTGACGGGCCTTGCGCGCCTCGTCCGTTCAGCCGCTGTGCCTGCCCTTGAAAATGTGGCGCTGTGGCATGAGCGCGATATCTCCCACTCCAGTGTCGAACGCGGCATTGGCCCAGACGCCACGATCCACTTGGACTTTGCGCTACATCGCCTTGCAGGTGTGGTTGAAAAGCTTCTGATCTATCCAGAGCGGATGAAGGCCAATCTCGATTTGCTGGGTGGGCTTCACAATTCCCAACGCGTGCTTTTGGCGCTGACCCAAGCCGGGGCGAGCCGCGAGGATTCCTATAAGATGGTCCAAGCCAATGCGATGGCCGTGTGGTCGATGCCTAGCCCGCGGCCTGCAACCGCCTTGCTCGACCGGCTATTGGCCGACAGCGAGGTCACAAACCTCTTGACGCCCGATCATATCAAGAGCCTGTTCGACGACAGCCACCATTTCGCCCAAGTCGACACGATCTTTGCGCGGGTATTTGGCTAGGCTTTAGTCTCGCCCTCACCCTGATCACTATTGAGCAAGAAATGACCGTGCAAAGCCGCAATCGGGTCTGCGCGGTCAAACTGCCAAGCCTCAACCCGCACATTGGCAATGCGGCGGCCGAGCTTGGTTACATGGGCGCGGGCATAGGTGTCCACCGGCCTTCCAGAGCGTAGATAATCAATAGATATGTCAATCACTTTGGGGATTTTCTTACCACCTTGTGCTAAGAAAATTTGCGCCACCGCGGTTAGTTCCATCAAGGCCCCAACCACCCCGCCATGTAAGGCAGGCAGCATGGGATTGCCGATCAAATCATCCTTGAAGGGCAGAATAGCGGTCAGCTCATCGCCTTTGAGTTCCAATTGAACCCCTAAGAATTTGGCATAGGGCACGGCCTGAAACATGGCGCTGAGTTCGCTTAAATTCACACGCGTGGGGGTGGCGGGTGCATCACTCATTTCGGTGGCCTCCGATTCTTTCCCATGCGACCCGAAGTGCCCATCATAAAGGCCGCTTGGGCAGCGGCCACTGGATCGGTTTCATCTGCGCCATCAAAGGCAAAGGCGCGCACAAAGGCCACGGTCTTGGTCATGCGATAGCAATGGGCTTCAGCACGAATGGTCGCGCCCTTCTTGGCAGGCCGCATATAATCGATACGCAGGTCGAGCGTGGCCGTCGACATCGGCTCGCTCAGCGCCGCAAAGGCTGCAACCCCGCACGTATTATCTAAAAGGGTCGTCACCACGCCTGACGCGATGACGCCAGTCTCTGGGTCACCCACCAAATCCTCGCGCCAATCCACTTCAACGACAGCGCGGGCTTCGGTGATGGAGACAACGCGCATGCCCAAAGCACGTGCTTGCGGCGTGCCTTGGATCATCATGGCCCCGGCCGTGGCCATTCTTTGCCAAAGAGGTGTGTCATCACTCATGAGGCTACCTTAATTGGGTGCGCTGGATTTGGAAACGTGGCAAGACAGGCCACATGCCCGCCTGATGGAGTGATACGGATGATTGCCAAAAGCCAACCCCTTCCTGAACGCGCGGCTCTATTCTTGCGCCTTGGTGTCGGCCTCGTCTTCGGGCTATGTGTAGCCTTCCTTGTGGCCGATGAGGTGAGCCGCAGTGCCGAAACCTATTTGAAGCAGTTTTGGCGGGAAGTCATCGCGCAGACCTTAACATTGGTGGCCTTTATCCTTTGGGCCGGGGCGGCCGTGATGCGGCGGGTAAGTCTTGCCATCTGGGCAGCACTGGCTGGGGCTGCGCTTTGCTTCATGCTTTGGCATATGCGGATTTATTCGGGCGCGAGCAACGCGGGCGAATTGCCCTCCATCCTGATCCTCTTGGCGCTTACCTTCATTGCCAATGAATTGGTGTCGACAGCCGATCAAGCCGGTAAGCCCTTTGCGCCTTATGAGCTTTATTTCGATGAGGCGTGGAAGCGCGGCGTTCAACTGATCCTGGCCATTGGTTTTACGCTGTTGTTCTGGGGGATTTTGCTTTTGGGTGCGGCCCTCTTGGGCTTTATCGGCTTTAAATGGCTCGAAGACTTATTGAGGAATGAGTATTTTGCATTCCCCATCACAGGCCTTGCCTTCGCAAGCGCGGTGCATTTAGGCGACATCCAGCCCAAGCTTCTGGCCAATGTTCGTGGCCTTGCCTTGGGCGTATTGGCGTGGCTTTTGCCCGTCATCACCCTGATTGGGGCGATCTTTGCCGTCAGTCTCGCCTTTAGCGGCTTACAGCCCTTGTGGGATACAAAGGCGGCAACCGCCACGCTTTTAAGCGCGTGCATCGGCTTTGTTGTCTTGATCAATGCGGCCTTTCAGCAAGGCGAGACCGACCGCAAAGTCCAGGTGGTTTTGCAATGGTGCGTGCGGCTGGCCGCACTCCTTTTATTGGTTTTTGCTATCTTGGCCGCTTGGAGCTTGGGCCTGCGGATCAACCAATATGGCCTCACGATTGATCGCACCTTGGCGGGCATGGTGGTGGTGATCGCTTTGGCCTATGGCTTGGGTTATAGCGCCGCCGTTTTCTGGCGTGGGCCATGGATGGAGCTTCTAAAGCCACTCAATATCGGCTTGGCCGTGTTCAAATGTGTTGTCTTCGTGGCGATCCTAACCCCACTTGCCTCCCCTGCCCGTTTAAGCGTCGATAATCAGGTCAAACGCCTCACGTCGGGCCTCGTAAAGCCTGAAAAGTTTGATTGGTGGTTCCTGCGCTATGATGCGGGGACTTATGGCACAAAAGCGCTAGACCAGCTTACCCAATCGCCAGATGCGGCACTTGCTAAAATGGCAGCGAAGGCCAAAGCCAATCTGCTTGGCGAACGCCGTCACTTTCTGGAAGATAGCGAAACGGCAGAGAAAAACCGCCCAGATCTCTCGGCACTCGAAGTGGTCATGCCTAAGGGCGCAAGCCTGCCTGCCAGTTTTGTGGCGCAGCGGTTTGACGGCGAAACAACCCCATTTGTGCCTGACTGTCTGGTGACCAAACCAATCAAGGACGAGCCGACCTGTAAAGCGGCCCTGCTCGACCTAGACGCCGACACCAAACCAGAAGTCATCATCCTCAGCACGTCTGGAAGCATCACTGGATTTAAGCAGAAAGACGAGACGTGGGATGTGTTGCGCACCGAAAGTGCGGCCAATAGTGAGGATATCGCCAAAAGCCTTGAAACGGGTGATATTCGGGTGGTCGAACCGCGCTTCAAAGATGTGATGATTGGTGAGGTTAGGGTCCGGTTCCAGCTTTACGAGCGTCCGCCCAATATCATCATCGACATGAATGCGGTGCCACCCCAGCCTGCCAAAGCCAAATCTGCAGAGCCCGCAGCACAAGCCCCTTCAAAGCCATAGCTAACAGCTTTATGCACGGGCGAAAGAATTGAGGAGAGGCCCCCATGAGCACGCGCACCGAAACCGATACGTTTGGACCCATTGAAGTCGCATCAGACCGCTATTGGGGTGCGCAGGCAGAACGCTCGCTGGGCAATTTCAAGATTGGGTGGGAAAAGCAACCCTTGTCCATCGTCAAAGCGCTCGGCATCGTCAAACAAGCCGCAGCCTTGGCCAATATGAAGCTGGGCAAAATGGATAAGGACTTGGGCGAAGTCATCATTAAGGCAGCCCAAGAGGTGATTGATGGCAAGCTGAATGACCATTTCCCTCTGGTGGTCTGGCAGACGGGCTCTGGCACCCAATCCAATATGAATGCCAATGAAGTCATCTCGAACCGGGCCATTGAGATGCTGGGCGGCGAGATGGGCTCGAAAAAGCCCGTCCACCCCAATGACCATGTGAATATGAGCCAAAGCTCAAACGACACCTTCCCCACCGCGATGCACATCGCCTGTGCGGTTGAAGTTACCCACCACCTCTTGCCCGCTTTGACGCATTTGCACGCCGCGCTTGATGCCAAGGCCAAAGCGTGGGCCGACATTATCAAGATCGGCCGCACCCACACCCAAGATGCAACCCCGGTCACCTTGGGTCAGGAGTTTTCGGGCTATGCCAAGCAGATTGAAAATGGCATTGCGCGCATCCGCCAAACCCTGCCTGCCTTGATGGAATTGGCCCAAGGCGGCACCGCCGTAGGCACGGGCCTTGCCTCTCCCGTTGGCTTTGCCGAAGCTGTGGCACAAGAGATTGCGGGCCTGACAGGCCTGCCCTTTACCAGCGCACCCAATAAGTTTGAGGCTTTGGCCGCCCATGACGCTATGGTCTTCACCCATGGTGCCATCACGACCGTGGCGATGAGCTGCTTTAAGATCGCCAATGATATCCGCTTCTTAGGCTCTGGCCCGCGTGCCGGCTTGGGCGAATTGGCCCTGCCAGAGAATGAACCCGGCAGCTCCATCATGCCGGGCAAAGTCAACCCGACCCAGTGCGAAGCCCTGACCCAAGTCTGCGCCCATATTCTGGGTAATAATGCCGCCATCGCTTTTGCCGGCAGCCAAGGCCATTTCGAGCTCAATGTGTTTAACCCGATGATGGCCTATAATTTCCTGCAATCGGTCCAGCTTTTGGGCGATGCCGCTGTCAGCTTCACCGATAATTGCGTTGTGGGGATTGAACCGCGCCTCGACAACATCGCCAAGGGCCTCGCCAATTCCTTGATGCTGGTGACGCCTTTGAAGGAAAAATACGGCTATGATCTGGCCGCCAAAGTCGCCAAGACCGCGCACAAGAACGGCACCACCCTGCGCGAGGAAGCCATTGCTCTGGGGATCAGCGGCGAAGACTTCGACGCCATCGTCCGCCCTGAACTAATGATCGCCCCGGGGTGAGGTGAGTCGAGGCCTTTAGCCCTACACCCACGCCTCAACCAATTCCTTCAAGATATCCAAGGGCACAAAGCCGCTGCCCAAGACGATGTCGTGGAATTTCTTGATGTCATAGCGGCTGCCGAGGCGGCGCTGGGCGTCGGCGCGCAGGCGCAAAATCTCCATCTGGCCAATCATATAGGCCGTCGCTTGGCCGGGCATCACGATATAGCGGTTGATGTCGCGCGTGGCACTTTCTAGGTCGCCTGGCTGATTGGCAAGGATATAGGCAATGGCCTGCTCTTTCGGCCAGCGCTTGGCATGCAGGCCCGTATCGACCACCAAGCGAATAGCACGGCGGAGTTCGAGAACTTGTCGACCAAAGTCGGAATAAGGGTCTTGATAAAAGCCCATATCCTTGCCCAAACGCTCTGAATAAAGGCCCCAGCCTTCCGAATAAGCGGTAAAGCTCGAGAATTTGCGGAAGCGGGGCAAGCCCTGCAATTCTTGCGCAATCGCAATCTGCATATGATGGCCGGGCAGACCTTCATGATAGGCCAAGGCTTCCATCTGATAGGTCGGGATCGCTTTCACATTGAACGTGTTCACATAATAATAGCCGGGCCGCTTGCCGTCGGCTGAGGGCCGCGAATAAAACGCCAGACCGGCTGAGGCTTCCCGGAAGGGCTCCACCGCACGAACTTCCAAAGGTGCCTTTGGCATCAGATTAAAGGCGGTCGGCAAACGGTCGCGCATCGTGTCGATAATGGCTGTGGCTTTGGCGACATAAGAGGCCTTGCCTTCTGGCGTGTCGGCCACAAAGAAGCGCGGATCGGTCTCCATAACGTCAAAGAAAGCATCGCGCGTGCCGGTAAAGCCCACTTTGCGCATGATCCCAGCCATCTCGCCATGAATGCGTGCCACCGCCTCCAAGCCCAATTGATGGATTTCGTTCGCCGTCAGGCGGGTGGTGGTTTGGGTGGCCAAACGCTCGGCATAATAGGCCTCCCCATCGGGCAGTGCCCAAACGCCATCGGTGGTACGCGCGGTCGCCTGCTGCTTGGTCATTTCGGCAATGATGGCCTCATAAGCGGGCTTGACCTTGTTTAGCAATGCCGCGCGGGCTTGGGCTTTCAGGCGCTCCTTTGTGGCGGCATCGAGGCTGGTTTTGTCAATCTTGCCTTTGATATCGCTCCAGAAAACAGAATCCTTGCCTGTCTCGGTAAAAGGTGCCCCCGCAAGGAGATTGGTGCAGTTGGACAGCACCAAGGCAAATAAATGACGCGGTGGGGTAATCCCTCTGGCAGCCGAAGCGGCAGAACGGGCCAACAGACCACCGACTTTTTCCGGCATGGTCTCAAGGCGCGCGATATAGGCCTGTGCATCCTCTAAATTAGCGACCGTATGATTATTGGCCAAGAAAGTCGGGATGCCAGATTGGGCACCATTGTGCTGATCAAACACATAGGCATGGCCCCGGTAAGGCGCATTGGCCTGTGCATTTTGCGTCAGCTTATCAAACAAGCGCACACTTAAAGCATCGGTCGGGTTGAGCTTGAGGGTGGCGGCAAGGGCTTTGACTTCCTGATTGGTTTTGACCTGCAAGGCGAGGTTTTGGGCCGCATAGGCGTCAGACTCATCATTCCAGCGGTCCTGCCCACGCTTATCGCCCAGGCTTGTTGCCCGCTCAGGATTGCGTACCAAAGTCTGGTCAAAATAGCTTTCAAACAAGGCATTTAAGGGGGCAGAAGCCTCTTGCGCTTGGGCGGGGATCGACAGACCCGCAAGGCCCATAGACGCGGTTCCGGTAGCTAATAGGGTGCGGCGCGAGATCATGGTTAGGGCCTTTCTAGAAAGCAAAATCTATAGGTCGGATAGGGCAGCGCGCAATGCCAAGAGATCCTCTGGCAACTCGCTTTGAAAGCTCATCCGCTCGCTGGTAGCTGGATGGGTAAAGGCCAAGGTTTCCGCATGCAGCGCTTGGCGCTTTAAGCGCACCGCTTCTGGCAAAGCGGTATTAAGGGCACGGGCCGCTTTGGTATCGCCATAGACCTGATCGCCGATCAAAGGCATGCCAATATGGGCCATATGAACGCGGATTTGATGGGTACGCCCTGTCTCGAGCACACACACCATCTCTGTTGCCGCCGCACCCGGATTGCCTTGCAGGCCGATACCAAAGCGCTTGACGATCTCATAATTGGTCGCGGCATTTTTCCCGGCAGCAACTGTGTCTGCCACGACCGCCATGCGCTTACGGTCGCGCGGGTCACGGGCAAGCCGCGCATCCACCCGCCCGGTCTTGCCCCAAGGCGACTTAGGCTGGCCCACACCAAAGGCCCGATAGCGGCGCGAGATGGTGCGGTCTTGGAATTGCCGCCCCAGCGAGGCCAAAGCAAACTCACTTTTGCACACGACCATCACGCCAGACGTATCCATGTCTAGGCGGTGAACGATACCGGGCCTGCCGGTTGCCCCCACGACTTTCAGGCTATCGCCCGCATGCCACAGGACGGCATTGACCAAAGTCCCCGTCCAATTGCCCGGGGCCGGATGAACCGACAGGCCTGCAGGCTTATCGACCACCAACACATGGGCATCCTCATAAAGGATCGACAGCGGGATGTTTTCAGCCTGCGGCTCGGCAGGTTCAGGCGGCGGAACTTCAATGCGATAATGGGTGCCGGCCTTCACCTTGGCCGAGACATTCATCTCTTTAACGCCATCGCGATACACCCGCGCCGCTTCAATCAAATGCTTGATGCGCGAGCGGGAAAGGGCCGGAAAGGCCTCGGATAAGAATTTATCCAAGCGCTCGCCCGCAGCCTCGGGCGAGACGACGACCTCCTGCAGGCTCGGCGCAACGTCGGGGGCCTCTAAGGCCTCAAGATCGGCAAACTCATCATCTTCCATGCGGGTGATGACTATTGCGCCCGGAAATCAAGTGTCGTCCAAGCCGCAAACCACGCTGTCACAGCATAGACGGCCACATTTTGGCGCACGGATTCGGGGTCAATATTTTCCAAAATGTCATCTGGCGTATGGTGGATGGAAAAATATTTGCTGGCATCTTGCTGCAAATCCATCACCGGCACGCCCAAGGGCCGCAAGGTGGAAATATCTGATTGGCCGCGCGCATTGTCTGTCCCACGGGCAACGCCCAAGGGCGCAAGCGCCTTAGCAATGGCTTCCTTGATAGGCCCCGTCCCCGCACCAAAGCCGAAATCAGCTTGATAAACTTTCCCATCGCCAGAATCTGATTCAGCGGCAAAGACATAGGAATCGGCTTTGCCTTTGATGGCTTGCGCATGGGCGGCAGCACCTATCAAGCCCACTTCTTCGGCCCCATACCAAATCATCCGGATGGAGCGCTTGGGCGGGCCTGCGATCTCGCGCACAATTTTGGCAGCGGCGGTTACCATCCCACAGCCCACCGCATCATCCAATGCACCCGTCCCAAGGTCCCAAGAATCCAAATGGCAGGCCAGTACCACATACTCATCTGGCCGTTCCGTCCCCCGCATCTCCGCAATCACATTGCCAGATTGGGCGGCGGGTTGAACCTTGGTTTGCACCAGCATGCGCACTTGGGTCGGCCCTTTTTCCAACACGCGACCCAATTGATTGGCGTCAGCATTGGCTAGGATCAACACCGGCAATTTGCTTTGCTGCCCGCGTGCCCCTTGGCCGACATGGACTTCCCGCTCTGAGGTTCCAGCTGAGCGGATCAAACAGCCAATTGCGCCTAAATCAGCCGCCACCGAAGAACATTCCCGCCGCTTCACCACAGCCTTGCCATAGCCGCTGCCATCTTGGGTCACGGGCATGACATCATCGACAAAGGCAATCTTGCCCGCCAAAGAGCCCGGGGCTGCTGCCCGTAAAGCGGCCATGTCGGCAAACCGAACCACCTCGCCGACCAACCCCTCAGGCGGCGTTGAGGGAGAGCCACCGGTTGCATGGGCCTCAAGGCGTTGGCGATTAGGCCCCAGAATGGTTGCGCTTTCAACCACACGCTCCCACGCGGTCAGGGGGAAGGTCTCGATCCGCGCATCGGTAAAGCCTTCCTTCGTCAAGCGTGCCACTGCCCAAGCCCGCGCCCGGGCTTCAGCTTCAGTTCCCGCAAGGCGCGGCCCCACATCGGTGGTCAAGTCACGGGTAATGGCATAGGCACGATCATCTTTCAGTGCCGCTTCAATCAAGGCCTTGGCGGGTGGGGTCGGTATTGGGGTTTGTGCCCCGGCCAGCGTTGGCAACACCGCCACTATAGCTGCAACAAGCCCCGTGCGAACTCTGCCCATCCTTGGCCCCTTCTTTTCTGGCCATCATCGTAGTCGTGACCGTGGATAGGACGCAAGCCCATTTACCGCCGAGGCCAAGTTGCAAAGCCAAAGGCCAGACAATCGGGCAAGATTGATTTGGCCAGTCGGGCTATGTGCAATCACATCGCGAAACCTATCCAAAAATGAGGGCATAGAAAGTACGACCGGGAATAAAGGTCATGAGCCCAGCTAAGCACAGGCCAAAATAAAGGCCGCGCATCGTTTTCAAATGGCCTTCCACATTGCCTTGGCGGATGTACCAAATGGCGCGCGGCAAGCTATAAAGTGTCCAAATCGACAGGATATGGATTGGGCCAAACTGGCCCAGCATGGGGGCAAAGCTTTTCATGAAAAAGCTGGAGAGTGCTGTGGTCAGCATGGTCACGGCCCAGACCCGGCCCAGCATCTTATGGCCCAAAGTCCCCTTGGGTCCGAACAAGACGACGGCACCCAGAACCAAAGAATTTGTCGCTCCGCCGACATGAATCAGAGTGACCAAGGGGAGTCTTGTGAAGACATGCCAATCTGGCGCATGCGGTATAAAATTCTGGCTCAAAATATACGACCAAACGTTCGGTCCAAAAAATGAAAGGGCGAAGGCCACAATGCCAATGGCAAACACATGCCCCAGCAGGGGCTGGGCTATGGCAAGTAATTTCCCAAGCGGTCTGGGTGTGGCACGCCCGAGTTGGGTATGTTTGGGGGAGGAAATATCTGTCATCAGCTTAAACTCCAAATCGTGTCACAAGCTCTTTGCGAGCGACGCAGGCTTTGGTTAGAAGGAGCTTTGGGTGCCTGCACGCGCCATTACGTGGAGAAACTGGCTTTATGCGCGAAACACCAAGCCCTGTTATTCACGAAGCGCCAAACACCAGTTGGACGCACCTGTTTGTCAGTGCAGAAAGCCGGCGCGGCTATATCATCAGTGTGGCGCTGGGTAGCCTCTTGGCGGTATCTGGTGCTTTTGAAACCCAAGATCTACCGCTTTGGGCGCGCTTTGCTTATTGGTTGCCGGTCATGTTGGCGGGTGCCTTTATCGGTGGGCTGATCAGTTGGAAACTGGTCGCGATTGAACGTTGGGCCCGCTCACCTTTCTTAAGTTGGGCGATTGTGACGGTGTTCGTCGCCATTCCTATGACCGTCATCGTGTGGGCGGTTACCGGGCTCGCGTTTCAAGGACACATGCAACTAGCGCACCTACCCTTCTTCTTCCCTACCGTGACGCTGGTCTCGGCCTTTATGTCAGGTATCTTGACCTTCACCAATCAGGCTCCACGCGAAACCCATGGCGCGCCCTCGCCCCAGAATGCCGACGACGCCCCGATCCCGGTTCGCTTCCGAGAGCGCCTGCCGATCACGCTGCGGGGGGCGGAAATCTACGCCGTTTCCAGCGAAGATCATTATTTGCGCATTCATAGTTCGCGCGGCACCGATCTTATCCTGATGCGCCTAAGCGATGCTATTGGCGAGCTTGAAGGCATTGAGGGCGCGCAAGTCCATCGCTCTTGGTGGGTG
>NZ_JADCBK010000117.1 GCF_020253525.1 Aquidulcibacter sp. | reverse complement strand
GGCTGTCTTCGGCATCGCGATTGGTTTGTTCATTCACCCGGTTCTGCAGCGCTTGGATCCGATCGCCCGACAAAGGGTGAGACCGGAAATAGGGTTCGCGGCGAGAGTCAGCGAGGATTTCATTATAGCGGAACTTGGTGAAAAACTCGAGCAAACCGCGACCGGACTGGCCCGTCTTTTCGAGGAAAGTCACCGCAGCCTGATCTGCGCTGCTTTCTTGCACGCGGGTGAAGGTAAAAAAGCTCAACATGGCGAATTGTTGCGAACTGGCCAATAGAGCCGCACCCGCATCAGGCGCACCGGCTGCGATCGCCAAAAGGCCAAGCGCAATCGTCACATAGGCCGGCCGCATCGCCTCGCGGATATTCGCATCAGAGCGCGCGAGATGGCCGCCGGAAATATGGCCTGTCTCGTGTGCAATAACGCCCTTCAACTGGTTTGGCGTTTCAGTTTCAAGGATCAGACCCGTGTGGATAAAGACATTCTGGCCGTTGGTAACAAAGGCGTTCAATGTCTTATCGCCAACAATATAGATTTTGACATCATTGGGCGCGAGGCCTGCAGCTTCAAAAATCGGGTTTGAAAAATCGCGGAGGGTACGTTCAATCTCAGCGTCCCGGATGAGGGATTGGGCATGCACTTCTAAGGGGGCGAAAAGGACGGCTGCAACAAGGCCCAAGGTACGAAGGCGCGGCATCCTGTGGAATGTGGTCTTTCGCACCTTTGTGTCCTTATCGATGGCAGTGTCTCTTATCATTTTGGACCCTTCACCCTTTCTGCGCCCGGTCGATTAGGGAGTTCACCCTATCATCAAACTGTTTTCATGGATAATAGGGCATTTTCGCGGCAGAGGGATAAACCTCAGCTGAAACCGTGACAAAGCGTGTCACGATCACGTGTCCGGGACAAAACAAGGGCCAGATTCCAATCGGAATCTGGCCCGCTTTTTTTGGGGTAGATGCTAGGTTTTAATTGCCGAACAGTTTTTGCGCATTGCGCGACCACCACCCACTTTTGCGTGGGGCAGCGGGTTCCGTGCTTATTGGCTCACTGGGCGTTTCAGCTGAGGCCGTAGGGGCTTCAGCAACTGGTTCGACAGTTACCTCAGCTGTTGGGGCGGTAACTTCCTCAGTGGCTTTAGCAGCAGCTTTTGACCCACGTGCTGCCCGTTTTGCCGGGGCCTTTTTGGCTGGGGCTTCGGCGACTTCTGCTGCAGGCTCCACAACAACAGGCGCTTCAGTGGCATCTACTTCCGAGACAGCTTCAGCTTCGGTGGCTTTTTTCCGGCTTGGCCGTTTCCGCTTTGCTGGAGCTTCGGAGACGGGTAGGGGCTCCACAACCGCAGGAAGAGTCAGATCAATGGTCGCTGTATCAGTCGCATCGCCCTCAACATGTATTGTCTCCATACCTGCTATTTGTGGCTCTGCCTCACCGGCTTCTGACGGAGTGCGACTTTCGCCCTGACCCAAACGCATGGCTTCACCTTCGCGTCTGCGGCGACCTCCCCGGCGTCCACGACGACGGCGACGACGGGCTTGAGCCTCAGCGGGTGTTTCCCCTTCAGGACCAGCTTCTTCTTCGCCTTCGGAATCGTCAGTGCTGCCGGCGTCGGAAGCCTCAGCGGCCTCCCCGTCGGATTGGGAAAGCCGGGTGCTCTCGCTGTCACCAGCTTCGTCGCGACGGCCGCCACGACGACGTCTGCGACGGCGCTTGCCGCCTTCGCGTGGGCTATCCCCCTCTTGGCCTTCTTTGGCGCTCACACGCTCTTCACCGTCACCATCGGCTTCGGCCTGATCCTCATCTTCATCGTCTTCAATGATTTCATCATCTTCATCGATGGGGTCATCAATTTTCACATAGACGGGCACAAAATCATCTTCGAGCAATTCTTCGCCCAGTTCGACGATCTCAAAGCGATATTGGCCAGGTGTCATGTCTGATTCAGCAAAGACGCGCACGACAAGCCCGCGTTCTTGGACCAGACGAGTCAGGTGGTCGCGCTTTTCATTGAGAAGATAAAGCGCGGTCTGAATGTCTGCATGAAGGGCAACTTCGCAGTCTTTCCGATTGGCGACCGCGGCCTCGACCGAGCGGAGCGCTTGCAAGCTGGCCGATTCAGGTGAGCGGACGCGGCCTGTACCATCGCAGGTCGGGCAAATATGGCTTGAGCCCTCTAGCACGCCCGTCCGGCGGCGCTGACGGGAAATCTCCAAGAGACCAAAGCCTGAGATTTTGCCCATTTGGACGCGGGCGCGGTCAAACCGCAGCGCGTCTTTCATCTTCTTTTCAACCGCCCGGTCATTGCGGTTTTCTTCCATGTCGATGAAGTCAAGCACGACAAGGCCAGCCAAGTCGCGCAAGCGCATTTGCCGTGCGGCTTCTTCGGCGGCTTCCAGATTGGTTTTCAAGGCAGTGGATTCAATCGAACGCTCTCGCGTGGAGCGCCCCGAGTTCACGTCAATCGCGACCAAAGCTTCGGTTTGGTTGATCACGATATAGCCACCCGAACGCAATTGAACGATGGGTGAGTGAATGCTTTCAAGCTGGCTTTCTACTTTCATGCGCGAGAATAAAGGCGTTGCGGCCTTATATTGCTGCACTTTTTTCGCGTGGCTTGGCATAAGCATTTTGATGAAGTCTTTGGCTTCACGATAAGCTTCTTCGCCTTCAACCAAGATCGCGTCGACATCTTTATCGTAAAGGTCGCGGACCGCCCGCTTCACCAGATTATCTTCTTCATGGATCAAGGAGGGCGCAATCGACTTCATCGTGCGCTCGCGAATGTCATCCCAAAGGCGCAGGAGATATTCATAGTCGCGCTTGATCTCGGTCTTGGTGCGCTTGGCCCCAGCTGTCCGAATTATCAGGCCCATGCCCTTGGGCACTTCAAGCTCGGAGATAACCGACTTTAACCGCTTGCGATCACCCACAGCAGTGATCTTGCGCGAAATACCGCCACCGCGCGGGGTATTGGGCATCAAGACGCAATAGCGCCCGGCGAGCGACAAATAGGTTGTTAGCGCCGCACCCTTATTGCCACGCTCTTCTTTGACAGCCTGGACAAGCATGATCTGCCGGCGGCGAATCACTTCTTGGATTTTGTAGCGACGCTGGGCTGCGCGGCGTGCGCGAACCTGTTCGTCATCGCCATCGCCTTCTTCATCAAGGGCAGCCTGCTCAGCTTCTTCCGCAAGCAAGGCTTCGCGGTCGGCGGCAGGAATTTGATAATAGTCGGGATGAATTTCGCCAAACGCGAGGAAGCCATGGCGATTGCCGCCATATTCGACGAAACCTGCTTGTAAGGATGGTTCTACCCGCGTGACTTTGGCGAGATAGATATTGCCACGAATTTGTTTTTTGGACGCAGATTCAAAGTCGAAGTCGTCGATTTGGTTTCCGGCGAGCACAACTACCCGGGTTTCCTCCGGATGAGCTGCGTCGATCAGCATTGTTTTGGACATAGATGTAAGCTCCAGCGCGCTGGCTCGGCCGCAGGGCAACGCAGTGGCGTCGTCTCCCGGTCAATGAGCGCGAATCGTAAAAGGTTGTTGGTGAAAGTCGGCGCTGAACGAAGCGCGATGGGAGAGCAGCACCTAGATCCCGGCCTAATGGCCCACGCGAATGGCGCAAAAGCGCCATAGCTTCGCCTTGGATCAAAGTCTCTTGAAACAGAGTGGCGCGCACTGTCATCGCCGCGGAGCGTCCCGACTTAGAATATGCCAAAAAGGCATATTGAATGAACTGGTTGAGACTTGGCTTTGAGGTGCACAAGTCTGGTTCCAAAAAAGCAATACGCGAAGATCAAAAACCTATCTTTCCCGTATTGCAAATTACACTGCCTCACTTCGCACAGAAAGGGAAGCGGGACTTGCTCCCTGATTCCACATTGGACAGGTCCGGTGGGTTACAGGTATCAAGCTTTAGCCCATCTCAGCACAGATTCGGCAGCCGGACCCAGTATGAAGCCATTGTCTTATCAAACAGTGTTTGCCGCTTTGATCCGCATGTTTCGAATGCAGCGGCTAGATTTGGCACGCGGTGTGATCTTGCTGCTTCTAGCTGTCGGTTTGGCCGCAATTTCGGTTGATTGGCCTCCGGCTTGGACAAAGGGAAGCGCTGCTTTTACCCAAGCTCAGGCCCAGACGCGGGGACTTCCACGCGTCAGCGCCATAACAACCACCCAAGCCGCTGAGGCGACGATTGTCAGCATTCGCCTTGATCAGCCTGTCAAATACCGTTTCTTCGCCTTAACCACGCCATCGCCTCGCCTTGTAATCGATATGCCTAAGGTCACTTGGGGGTTAGGCAATGGTCGGGCGGGGACTTTGATCGGTGAAGGCGGGGTTTCGCAAATCCGTTTTGCCGACAAATCCCAAACCGAATCGCGCATCGTCTTGGACCTGTCAGGCCCGATGCGGGTTCGCAAACATGAGATCGTGGGCGTATTAGGGGGCCGGCAATTACGCCTCGAGCTAGTGCCAACCAATCCCAAGACCTTTGCCACAACCGCGCCTGTTCCCAAGCCGCGCGTAGCGGAGAAGGTCAATAGCGTCCCTACGCCAATCCGGCCGAATGCTGCGGGGCGCCGCTTTGTGATCGTGATTGACCCCGGCCACGGCGGTAAAGATCCCGGCGCAACCGGGGTTTCTGGTAAGTTGTTTGAAAAAGAAGTGACACTCGCCAGCGCCATTTTGTTGCGAGACTATCTCCGCCGCGACCGTCGATTTGAAGTCATTTTAACCCGCGACACCGATGTGTTCTTGACCCTTGAGCGCCGCATTTTGATCGCCCGGGACAAACGCGCGGACCTTTTTATCTCCTTGCATGCAGACTCTGCGCCCCCCGGCTCACGCGCGGTTGGGGCCACGGTCTATACGTTGTCAGAAGCAGGCGGCCAACGCGCGCGACAACTTCTCAATAATGACAATTGGTCCATCGCCCCGCCCAATCAGACGCAAGATAAGTCCGTCGTTGAGATATTGCGGGATTTGACCCAGCGCGACACGAAGAACCAATCGGCTATTTTCGGTCAATCCCTCATCAGTGAGATCCGGAAAATAGGACCGGTGACACAGACATCCCATCGCCGAGCAGGCTTCTTCGTCCTGCTTTCGCCCCGGGTTCCCGCAGTCTTGCTTGAGATGGGCTTCATGTCGCATCCCGAAGATGAAGCCCGCTTGGCTAATCCGCAATTCCGTAGCCGGCAAATGGCTGCGACCGCAAAATCAATCAGCGCCTATTTTGACCGCGTTCAAGTGATC
The DNA here is from genome assembly GCF_020253525.1 of Aquidulcibacter sp. Taxonomy (GTDB): domain Bacteria; phylum Pseudomonadota; class Alphaproteobacteria; order Caulobacterales; family Aquidulcibacteraceae; genus Aquidulcibacter. Next base: position 14,854 of record NZ_JADCBK010000117.1, on the reverse strand, counting down.
AGCGGTGGTGCTACCAAATAGGAATGATGGGAAAGCTGTCTGGGCTCTTGCGGCCGTGTGCTTCAGCATCAGCAGAACTGGGAAAGGGCGCTTTTATTGGCGCGCCAAGCAGGCCATACTAGAGACAAGATCAGGGGTATAGCCAAACTGGGTAAGTGGCCCAATTTGGCCCTTACCCGATTGGGAAAGACCAAGCGACGATGCGAGTCTATTTGAAGATCATGGCCCTGACCGTTCTGGTCTCGATCGCCTTGGGCGTCATCGGCGCGGTCATTTTGGTCAATATGGCGCTGCAAGGCCTGCCAGACCATCAAAAGCTTGCCAATTACCAACCTGCCGTTTCCAGCGTGATCTATTCTTCCGATGGTCGCCAGATTGGTCTGTTTGCACGGCAGAACCGATCTTACATTCCCATTGAACAAGTCCCCGACCACGTTATTGGAGCCTTTATGGCTGCGGAGGATAAGGATTTTTACTCCCATTCCGGCGTGGATTTAATGGGTGTGGGTCGCGCTGTTTTATTCAATATCAGCAATTTGGGTGAGCGTCGGATGCAAGGGGCTTCCACCATCACCCAACAGGTGGCTGAAAACGTATTGTTGTTAGATGATGCGCGCGGCTCAACCCTCGACAAAATCTTGTCCAAGGTTCGCGAAGCCTTGGTCTCTATTCGCATCGAAGAGGTCCTGACTAAAGACCAGATCATGGAAATCTACGTCAATCAGATTTTCTTGGGCTTTAGGTCTTATGGCGTTCAGGCGGCGGCGCAGACTTATTTTGGCAAAGATGTCCGAGATCTGACCATTGCGCAGGCGGCTTATTTGGGAGCGTTGCCCAAGGGCCCGAACAATTACAACCCACTTCGCCGCATGGACCGTGCTGTTGGTCGACGAAATTGGGTGATTGAACGGATGAAAGAGAATGGCTTCATCACAGCCCAGCAAGCGGCGGCTGCCCAAGCCGAACCCTTGACGGTCAATCCCAATCCACGTGGGAGTTGGACCGATCCTGAAGCAGGTGAATTCGTAGAAGAAGTTCGCCGTGACCTGATCCGTCGTTTTGGCAAGGATGCGCCTTATTCGCGCGGCTTTATCATTCGCTCTACTGTCGATCTGGATAAACAGAAATATGCACGCGAAGCTTTGTCGGCAAGTTTGAACCGCTTAGACCCGCGCCGCACACGCGGCTTTACCGGCGCGGTCGGGATGATGAATGTGACCGGGGACTGGCCTGCGCGACTGGCGAAGGCACGCTACTGGCGTCCAGATCCTCGCGCGGTTTTTGCGATTGTCTTGGATGATGCCCAATACTTTGGCCTGACCAATGGCAGCAAAGTGCCTATTCCGGAGGCAGACAAGGACTGGGCGCTGCGATCTGGCAAACCCTTGGTGGATGGCGGGTTGGTTTGGCTTGGTCGTCGGGATGACGGTACGTTCCAATTGCAGCGTCATCAGGGCATCCAAGGTGCATTGGTTTCGATTGATGTGCAGACAGGCTCTGTGATTGCCATGGCTGGCGGCATGGATGTTGAAGATTCCGGCTTTAACCGTGCGACCCAAGCCAAACGTCAACCAGGTTCCTCGTTCAAACCGATCATTTATGCCGCAGCGCTCGAACAGGGGCTGACCCCTGAGACGAAAATTTCCGATGAGCGAATCCGTGGCGGTGGGTGGAGTCCAGAAAACGCCGACCGCAGATTTTACGGCGTGATGACTTTGCGCCAAGCTTTGGTGATGTCTCGTAACACGGTGACCGTCCGGATCGCGCGTCGGGTGGGCATGCGTCGGGTGGCTGATTATGCGCGCCGTTTCGGTGTTTATGATGATTTGCCCAATGACCTGACCATGGCATTGGGTGCGGGGGAAACCACGGTTCTGCGTCTTACCTCAGCCTTTGCGGTCTTCCCCAATGGCGGACGCTATATCCCACCGGTCTTTTATGACCGGTTGCAAGACCCACGCGGGCGCACCGTTTGGCGTTCCGATCGCCGCTCATGCCCAGCGTGCGATAGTGAACTCAATCTCGATGCAGGCCCGCCACAAATTGATCCTTGGGGTGTTCAAGTTGTATCGCCTCGTACCGCTTGGGAAATGACCGGAATTTTGCGTGATGTGGTCCTGAAGGGCACCGGGCGTGGCGTTGACTTTGGCCGTCCAGTGGCCGGCAAGACGGGGACGACCAGCGATTATAAGGATGCATGGTTCGTCGGCTTCTCACCCTCAATCGCGACAGGGGTTTATGTCGGCTATGATTTGCCGCGCACCATTTATCAAGGGGCGTCGGGTGGCCCTGTGGCCGGTCCGATCTTTCGGCAATATATGATGAAGGCGCATGAAGGTCGTCCAGTGGAAGACTTTAATGCCTCGCCCGAGGTCAAACGCGAAATTGAAGCCGAAGAGCGTATGAACATTCTTGCGGAGTTGCAGACCAATCCAGCTGGGGCGGCAGCTACTTTGGCGCAAATGCGCAGTGGTAGAACCGATGCACCCCGTGTCGATACCCGGCCTGGAAGTTCTATCGTGATTGACGACACCCCAACACCGCGCCCGTCTTCGGCCCCGAAGACGGCCCCAAAGACGGCCCCTGCGGCCACACCTGCGCCTGCACCGACTGCGGCACCAAAAGCCGAAAAAGAAGGCTGACGACGCAAACTGACACCCCCTTTTGGGCCGGTCTGGACCTTCAGGCCGGCCTTGCTTATGTCCGCACCCTGCGAGAATTGATTTTGGAGAGACCTTATGCGCGCCGAACTTGAAGCGCTCAGTCGTGATATCAGTAAGTCTGTGGCGCTGTTGCGCCGCCGGCTCGACTGGGATGTTGCCCTTCGCCGTTTGGACGAACTCGACGCGCTGAGCGAGCGGCCGGATCTGTGGAATAATCCCCAAGAAGCCCAAGGCTTGATGCGCGAGCGTAACCGTATTCAGGCCTCCGTCGATGCGGTTCGACAATTGGAGCGCGATCTGTCCGATCATGTTGAACTTGCCGAAATGGCCGAGGCCGAGGGCGATGAGGATATGATTGAGGAGGCGCGCAAAGGGCTTGTGGACGCCAAGACCCGTGCCGACCGGGCGGAATTAGAAGCGCTCTTGTCCGGCGAAGCCGATGGCAATGATGCCTATCTGGAAATCAACGCGGGGGCCGGGGGCACCGAAAGTCAGGATTGGGCCAGTATCTTGCGCCGTATGTATGTGCGCTGGGCGCAATCGCGCGGCATGAGTGTTGAGGAAATTGAAGAAAGCGTGGGAGAAGAAGCCGGGATCAAATCCTCGACCCTTTTGATCAAGGGCGAGAATGCCTTTGGCTGGCTGAAGACAGAATCGGGCGTGCATCGTTTGGTGCGTATCTCTCCGTTCGACAGCGCGGCCAAGCGCCATACCAGCTTCTCCAGCGTTTGGGTCTATCCCGTTGTTGACGATACAATTGTGATTGATATCCAAGAAAAAGATGTCCGCATCGATACCTATCGGGCCTCTGGCGCGGGTGGTCAGCACATCAACAAGACCGATTCCGCGGTCCGGATCACCCACTTGCCTACCGGCATTGCGTGCGCTTCTCAGCAAGAGCGCAGCCAGCATAAGAACCGCGAAATCGCATGGAAAATGCTGCGCGCCCGTCTTTATGAGATGGAATTGCAAAAGCGGGAAGCCGCCGCAAATGCCTTGGAAGACCAAAAGACCGATATTGGGTGGGGGCATCAAATTCGCTCCTATGTGCTGCAGCCCTATCAGATGGTGAAGGATCTTCGCACAGGTGCAGAGACGTCGGATACATCTGGCGTTCTCGACGGCGATCTGGATATGTTTATGGCCGCGTCACTGGCCCAGCGCGTCGGGGTCGCGACCGACCCAGATCAAGAATAGACGGCCATGTTGGCGGCTATTCCGCCAGACTTACCCATTGTCGCCGTGCTGGACCAACTCTTGGAGGTCCTGCAATCCCAAACTTCTGCGGTGCTGGTTGCCCCGCCCGGTGCAGGTAAGACAACCTCTGTGCCGTTAGCTTTGCTGGGGCAGCCGTGGGCAGAGGGCAAGAAGATTGTGATGCTGGCCCCACGGCGTTTAGCAGCACGGGCAGCCGCCGCCCGTATGGCTGACTTGTTGGGCGAGGCTGTGGGCGAAACCGTGGGCTATCAGGTTCGCCTCGACAAAAAGATTAGCCCGCGCACGCGGATTGAAGTCATCACCGAGGGCATGCTCACCCGCCGCATGTTGGCGGACCCGGAGTTGAGCGATGTTGCCGCCCTCATTTTCGATGAAGTCCATGAACGAAACTTAGAGGGAGATTTGGGCCTCGCGCTCGCGCTCGATATTCAGGCCGGTCTGCGCGAGGATTTGCGCTTGATCGCTATGTCCGCAACCGTTGAGGGCGGGCAATTGGCCGCCCAATTGGGGGGTGCCCACCTGATTGAAAGTGCCGGCAGGCTGTATCCGATTGAGACTTTCTATGTTGGCCGCACGCAAGACCTGCCCATCGAAGTCCAAGCCGCCAATTATGCTCTGAAGGCCTTGTCGCAGGGCCCGGGCGATGTGTTGGTGTTCTTGCCCGGCACGGCCGAGATCAATCGCGCCCATGAGGCGATAGCGACCAGAGCCACCGCGATGTCTTGTGCGGTCATTGCTTTGCATGGCTCCTTAAGCCCAGCCGAACAGGACCAAGCGCTGCGCCCGCTAGCAGGTGACCGCCGCAAAATCATTCTTTCCACCGCGATTGCCGAGACCAGCCTTACCATTGAGGGCGTTCGCATTGTTGTGGATGCTGGCCTCACGCGCAGACCGGCCTTTGAGCCAGACAGTGGCCTGACCCGTTTGGTGACGGTGCGTGCCAGTAAGGCTGCATGCGATCAACGCCGGGGGCGGGCAGGGCGCACCGCACCGGGACACTGTTATCGATTATGGGAAGAAGCCGAGATGGGCGCTTTCCCAGCCTATGACCGCCCTGAGATTTTGGAAGCGGATTTAGCCCCTTTGGTGCTGACCTTATTGTCCTTTGGCGTCTCTGATTCTGCTAGCCTAAAGTGGCTTGACCCACCTCCTGTACCCGCCCTGCAAGAAGCCAGAAAGCTTTTGGTCGATTTAGGGGCAATAGTTGCGGAAGCGGGGCAAGCCCCACGATTGACACCCCATGGCAAGCACTTGGTCGGGTTTGGTTTGCCGCCGCGCTTGGCCCATATGATTGTGCGCGCCGCAGAACTTGGCTTTGGCACGACAGCCGCCCATTTGGCAGCTTTGCTGAGTGAGCGTGGGTTGGGCGGAAATTCGCCTGATCTCGAACAGCGCCTTTTGTCCTTTGCCCGCGACCGCTCACCACGGGCGACCAAGGCGCGCGCCCAAGCCCAGGGCTGGGCGCAACAAGTTGGTGCCCGAGAAGCCCCGGTTGTCGAACTTGCCGGGCGGGCTTTAGCGCTGGCATTTCCAGAGCGCGTTGCCAAAGCGCGTGATCGCCGCGGTGGCTTCATATTGGTCAATGGCAGTGGCGGTGAATTGCAGGCCCAAGAGGCCCTCGCCACGGCCGAATTTCTCGCCATTGGGTCCCTGCAGGGCAAGGCTGCCAATGCGCGGATTGGCGAAGCGGCCCGCCTTGAGAAGGCCGATATTGAAGAGCTATTTGCTCAACAGATTGAGACCCGCACCGTGACCCAATTTGACCGGGCTAAAGGGGTGATGCAGGGCCGCCACCAGCGCCGGCTTGGTGCGTTGATCTTGGAGGAACGCCCGGTTGCCTTAACCTCCGACCAGATTGAAGCAGGCCTCTTAGAGGCCGTCCGCAGCTTTGGTATCGACAAGCTTAGTTGGTCGGATCGCGCCAAGTCCTTTGTTGAGCGCTTGAGGTGGCTTTATGCGCGCGATCCAGATCATTGGCCGCAAGGAAAGCCCGGTGCGCTGGAGGCCGCCTTGGACGATTGGTTGGCCGCTGCCTTGATTGGGGCGCGCAGCTTGGCAGATGTGGATGTCGCCCAAGCGTTGGAAAATTTTCTGTCTTGGCCCGAACGCCAAGCTATGAATGAAGCCGCTCCGACCCATTTTGTAACCCCGCTGGAGACGCGTCACCTAATTGATTATGCCGCCGAACAAGGTCCAACGATTGAGGTTCGGGTACAGGAATTGTTTGGGCTTGGGCGACATCCGATGCTGGCAGGCGGGCAGGTGGCTTTGGTATTCCAATTGCTTTCACCCGCCCACCGCCCAATTGCGGTCACGTCTAATTTGCCCGAATTCTGGAAAGCTGGCTGGCATGATGTGCGCAAAGATATGAAGGCGCGCTATCCCCGTCATGTCTGGCCAGACGATCCCGCGACTGCGCAACCCACGGCGCGAGCAAAACCGCGCACTTGACCTTCGTGGCGGGCCGCGTGAGGAAGGGGCATGACCTTACCGACTTTTGCAGATGTGCTTGAAGCAGATCGCCGCATCCGCCCCCTCGCCTTGGTAAGCCCATTGTTGCGCGCCGATGCGCTTGATCAGGCCACGGGTGGCCAGATCTTCGTCAAGGCCGATTGTTTGCAACCGCGCGGGGCGTTCAAAATGCGCGGTGCGGCCAATGCCATGTTGAAAATCCCGGTTGAGGATCGCGCCAAAGGGGTGGTCGCTTTCTCCTCGGGCAATCACGCCCAAGGGATTGCCTATGTCGCCAAGCATTTGGGCATGTCGGCCACCATCGTGGTGCCATCGGACGCGCCTAAGGGCAAGCTTGAGTCGGTAGAGGCCGATGGCGGCAAGATCGTGACTTATGACCGCGTGCTGGAAAGCCGCGAGGCGATTGGGGCGGCCCTCGCAGCGGAGACAGGGGCGACCTTAATTCCGCCATTTGATCATCCCGATGTGATTGCCGGCCAAGGTACGTGTGGCCTTGAAATCATAAATCAAGTCAGAGAATTAGGACTGGATCTTGATGTATTGGTCAGCTGCGCCAGTGGCGGTGGATTGGCAGCTGGCATCGGCCTTGCCTTGGAAGCTTTGTCGCCCAAGACGCAGCTCATCGGGGCAGAACCTGTCTCCCACGATGATCTGACCCGCTCGCTCGCTCTTGGGCAGCGCGTGGCCAATGAGCCGGGCACGCGCACCATCCAAGATGCCTTGATGACGCAAATTCCTGGCGAATTGACCTTTCCAATCCTTGCCCGCATCGGAACCAAGGGCGTTGCCGTCAGCGATGAGGACGTTCTCCATGCGATGGCTTTTGCCTTCAAATATCTGCGCATCGTTTTAGAGCCCGGTGGCGCTGCTGCGCTTGCTGCTGTTTTGTCGGGCAAGGTGGACGCCAAAGGCCAAGTCATTGCGGTTACCGGAAGCGGCGGCAATGTTGACCCCGAAATCTTCATGCGTGCCTTAGCCATCAGCGTTTAGGCCGTCTCCGGTTAATGGGTCGCCGACGCCTGATCCGCACGAAACTGGCGGGCACCCGTGGCAGCAATCAGGGTTGCAAGGATCAGGCAGAAAGCTGCCAAGCTTAAGGCCAGACCCGGCAGGCTCGGGTCCCGGATCGGGGCGATGGACCAAGCAAATATGGCGGTGAAAACAAGCGGGCCAACCATGCTGGTTGCTGCTTGCACCATACCTACTGCACCTTGAAGGCGACCTTGTTCATCAGGCCCAATTTGGCGGGTCAGTAACGATTGGATGGCCGCGCCATAAATGCCTGCCAAGGAGGCAATCGGCACCGAAGCCCACAAAACATATTGATTGGGTGCCCAAGCATAAAGCCCATAGCCAAGCGCGCCCAAACTCAGGCCTAGAATCAAGGTTGAAACCTCACCCATGCGCCGGATGATTGGGCCTACAAGCCCTGCCTGTACAATCATCGAGCTTAGGCCAACTAGACCCAAGGTGAGGCCCGCGACATCCGATTCCCACCCATAACGATAAAAGCCATAGAGGACGAAGGTGGAGGGATAGACGACTTGAGCGAAATCGCACAGGCCGCGAATGAGGGTCAGTCTCAGGATTTTCGGATTTGATCCAAGAAATTGGATTGAGCCAATCGGGCTTGCTGTTGTCCAACGAAATGGTCGGCGATTTTCTGGCTTCAAGGATTCCTTCAACATGATGAGGCCAAAAACCCCGTTCAGCGCACAAAGTCCGGCGGCCACAAAGAAGGGCAGGCGCAAGTTAATGCCACCCAGATAGCCACCAATGGCTGGCCCTAAAATGAAACCCAGACCGAAGGCTGCCCCCAAGAGTCCAAATTTTTGCGCCCGCGTCTCTTTCGGCTCCGTATCGGCCACATAGGCATTGGCGGTTGACCCGACAGCACTGACAATACCCGACAAAATGCGCGACAGCAGCAAAAGCCAAAAGCCAGGCGCAAAGGCGGTCATCAAATTTGAGAGCGCTTGGCCAAAGTTTGAAATAAGCAGGATGGGCTTTCGCCCGACCTGGTCAGACAAAGCCCCCATGATAGGCATGCTGATGAACTGCATGAGCGCCCAGAAAAAGCCGAACACCCCAATCATATGTGCCGCTTCGCCAACATCGCCGCCGGTCATTTCCTTCAGGAAATTCGGAAGAACCGGAACAATCAATCCCAGAGCCAGCATGTCCAACGTAATTGTAATGAAAACAAAGACAAAGCCGGAAGAATCCCGCTTTTCCGGCTGTGCATCACTGTGGGAAGGTATAGTCATAGAGCTTTCTGACAGAAATTTCGCGCAGCGACCATAGGTGATGCATAAAAAAGCGTCATGCATCTATTGTATGCAGTGCACATGCATGACAGCGGAAATGGGTTCTGCTAACCTAAGATCAGTTAGAGTTTATGTTGGAATCGCGTCTACATCAATTTGAAGTGAAAAATTCGAACCGGTTAAGCATTCGTCGTCCATTGGGAAGTTGAAGGCGCGAGGTTGAATTCGTTTTACTGGAGCATCTTATGAAAGAAGTCGCACAGTCTCTTGCTTTATGGATCATTTTGGCCAGCCTTGTTATGTTTGTTTCACGGACAGAGGCACAAAGCAGCTATTCACAAGAAGCAAGTGCGTGTTCACAAGGCCGAAACCTAACCGATATTAGCACCTATCTTTGCCGTTAGAGTGGGCATAGACAAAATTTAGGATGCCAAAACAAGCTAAGGTTAGCGCATGGGGTGCCTGTAGGGTTTTTCTAGACTTTTGCATTCTCCATCGCCTGCTCTCAAACTGGGCAGAGGTAAGATAATCGACGTCGCAGGGCAGGGGGATAGATTGTCTGTTTTCTTGTCACCGTGCTGCAAGACTCTGCCACGAAAGGGCGGCCTTACTGGCCTCTATCCTTGCTCTTGCGCGCTTGAGCCGTTAGCGACAAGTCGACAATAAGGACCTTCAACCCATGGCAGTAGACGCAAATACTGTGCGGCGTGTCGCCCGATTGGCGCGCATCCACGAACCAGACTCCCGCCTCGAAAGTTTAGCTGGCGAATTGAACACCATCCTTGGCTGGATTGAGATGCTCAATGAAGTCGATGTGGAAGGTGTGGAGCCCATGACCAGTGCGGTGGAGACGACCTTGCCCTTGCGCGATGATGCCGTAACCGATGGTGGCAACACCCAAAAGATCGTTGCGAACGCCCCCAAAAGTGCCGATGGCTTCTTTGTCGTTCCAAAGGTGGTTGAATAATGACCCAATTGACTGAACTGACGCTCGCCGCAGCCCGCGACGGCTTGGCATCGAAGGCCTTTTCCGCCGTTGAACTGGCGACCGCTTTCAATAGTGCGATCGAAGCAGCCAACCCTCAGCTCAATGCCTATGTGGTGACGACACCTGAAAAGGCGTTGGAAATGGCTGCCGCATCCGACGCACGTTTGAAGGATGGCAGTGCAGGCCGCTTGGAAGGCATTCCGCTCGGCATTAAGGATTTGTTCTGCACCGAAGGCGTGCGGGCAACCGCCTGTTCCAATATTTTGGGAGAGTTCAAGCCCACCTATGAAAGCACCGTCACCAGCCAATTGTGGCGCGATGGCGCGGTGATGTTGGGCAAGCTCAATATGGATGAGTTCGCCATGGGCTCATCCAACGAAACCAGCCGCTTTGGCCCTGTGGTCAATCCGTGGAAGCGCCAAGACGGGGCCAATGCGTCCTTGACGCCGGGTGGCTCCTCGGGTGGCTCGGCTGCAGCGGTGGCCGCAGACTTGTGCTTGGGGGCAACGGCCACCGACACGGGCGGCTCCATCCGTCAGCCGGCCGCTTTCACCGGGACCGTTGGGATCAAGCCAACTTATGGCCGGGCTAGCCGCTTTGGTATTGTCGCGTTTGCCAGTTCGCTCGATCAAGCAGGGCCTATTGCCAAAACGGTATTGGATAGTGCGATCTTGCTTGAATCCATGTGCGGCCATGACCCGAAGGATTCCACCAGCCTGCAAGTGCCGGTACCCGACTTTGCTGCCGCAGTTGCCCGTGGCGTGAAGGGGCTCAAGATCGGTGTTCCAAAGGAATATCGCGTCGATGGCATGCCAGAAGCGATTGAGAAATTGTGGAGCGATGGCATTGCTTGGCTGAAAGATGCCGGGGCTGAGATCGTCGATGTCTCGTTGCCGCACACCAAATATGCCTTGCCATGTTACTATATCGTGGCTCCTGCTGAAGCCTCTTCCAACCTTGCCCGCTATGACGGCATGCGCTTTGGTGCGCGGGTGGTAGGCGAGACTTTGACCCAAGTCTATGAACAAAGCCGTGCTCAAGGGTTTGGCGATGAAGTTAAGCGGCGTATCCTGATCGGCACCTATGTGCTGTCGGCTGGCTATTATGATGCCTATTATCTGCGCGCCCAACGGGTTCGCACAAAGATTGCCGAAGACTTCCGTTTGGCTTGGCAAAAGTGCGATGCCCTTTTGACCCCAACCGCACCTTCTGCTGCCTTCGGTTTGGGTGAAAAGAGTGATGATCCCATCCAAATGTATCTCAATGACGTCTTCACTGTGACGGCCAATCTTGCGGGCCTGCCCGGTATTTCAGTGCCAGCAGCCCTAGATTCCCAAGGTCTGCCCTTGGGTCTGCAAGTCATTGGACGGGCTTTGGATGAAGAGACGGTGTTTGCTGTCGCAGGCGTTCTTGAGGCGCAATCAGGTTACAATGCCAAGGCCAAAGTGTGGTGGTAAATCCTGAGACAAGCCTTTAAGCTCTCAGAGAGTTTAGAGGTTTGATTCAGGAGGGTCCGCGCATGGAAACCGATTATCTGATTGTTGGGGCAGGGGCGGTTGGCCTTGCGTTTGCGGACACGTTGCTGGACCAAACCAACGCCCACATCACGATTGTAGATCGCCATGGCAAGCCCGGTGGCCATTGGAATGATGCCTATAGTTTTGTTACCTTGCACCAGCCTTCGGCCTTTTATGGCGTGAATTCGATGCCGCTGGGTCAAGATCGCATTGACCAAACCGGCATTAATCAAGGCCTTTATGAGCTAGCATCGGGCCCTGAAGTTAGCGGTTACTTCGAGAAAGTCATGAACCAGCGCCTGTTGGCCAGTGGGCGTGTCAGCTATTTTCCCATGTCGGACTATTTGGGTGCGGGCCGGTTTGTATCCTTGCTTTCAGGTAAGGAGACTGAAGTTCATATCCGCAAGAAGACAGTTGATGCCACCTATTTTAAAACCTCCGTTCCTTCCACGCACAAGCCAAAGTTTGTGGTGGAGCCCGGCGTCGACTTTGTGCCTTTAAACGAGCTGCCGCATTTGTGGAAACGCAGCCAAGGCATGCCTAAGCATTTCGTTATCGTTGGCGCCGGCAAGACGGGTATGGATGCGGCTTGCTGGCTCTTGGCCTCTGGTGCGGATCCAGACACCATCAGCTGGATCATGCCGCGCGATTCCTGGCTGCTCAATCGGCGCAAAACCCAACCCGGTATCGACTTCTTTGACGAAACCATTGCCGGTCAAGCCGACATGATGGAAGCCTGTGCCTTGGCCAGTGACGTCGATGATTTGTTTGACCGCTTGGAGGCTTGCGGGGTCATGCTGCGGATTGATCCGACTGTGCGGCCAACCATCCACCGCTATGCCACGGTCTCAACCGGCGAAGTTGCACAATTAGCCCGCATCAAAAACGTGATCCGCAAAGGCCGGGTGAGCTCGATCAGCCCGACCAAAGTGGTGCTTGATGGCGGGGAAGAGCACTTTGGCAAGGATACGCTTTTCATCGATTGTTCTGCCACGGCGGTGGAGGATAGCCCTGCGGTGCCCGTCTATCAGGGTGACTTGATTGTGCCGCAGATGATCCGCATCCCGCAGCCCGCCTTTAGTGCGGCGCTAGCAGCCTATGTGGAGGCCAATTATGAGGATGATGCGACCAAGAATGGCCTGTGTGGTTCGGTTCCTCTACCCCGTACCTTGGAGATGTATCCCCGTGCCGTACTTGGCAATATGATGAACCAGATGGCTTGGGGCCAAGACCCCAAATTGCGCGATTGGATCCGCGAGTCGCGGCTGGATGGGTTTGGCAAAGTCATTGCCGCCATCAGCCCTGAGGACAGCGCGCGCATGGCGGTTTTGAAGAAGTTTCGACAGTTCGCCATGCCCGCGGCAGCCAACCTCACCAAATTGATCCCGCCATCTTGAAATAGAGCCAACCCCGCGCCAGAGTGGGGCCATACAAAACGAACAAATAAGCTTTGGGAGACAGCGCGATGATTGGGATTACGGCTTTTGGTTCCTATGTGCCGCGCTTACGCTTGCAAAAAAAGGCCATGGCCCAGACCAATGCGTGGCTTGCACCCAATCTGATGGGCAAGGCCAAGGGCGAGCGTGCCTTTGGCAATTGGGACGAGGATGCGATTACGTTCGCCGTAGAAGCTGCCCGCGATGCCTTGGGACCAGAGGATGACCGCTCTCACATCAAGGCGCTTTACTTCGCCTCGACCACCGCCCCCTTCGCGGATCGCTTGAATGCCGGCATTGTCCAAGCGGCCTTAACGCTGGAGCCCACGATCCAGGCCGCCGATATCTCTGGCACACAAAAGGCCGGCGTGACGGCTCTGGCGCAGGCCTTATGTGTGGCAAGTGGGGCACCTGATGGGGCAAATCCCTCTCTTCTCGTTGCGGCAGGGGATCGGCGTGTCCCGAAGGCTGTCTCTGCGCAAGAGTTTGACTATGGCGACGGTGGGGCTGCCATGGTGGTAGGGCGTCAGAATGTGCTGGCTGAATGGCTCGGCGGGGCCGCCAGCACTGTTGATTTTGTCGATCATTTTCGTGGGGCCGATGAAGCCTTTGACTATCAATGGGAAGAGCGTTGGATCCGCGACGAAGGCTATATGAAGATTGTTCCCCCAGTTTTGAAGCGCGCTTTGGCGAGCGCAGGATTAGAAGCCGCCGCCGTCGATCATTTTATTCTGCCGTCGACCTTTAAGGGCATTGCCGAAGGCATCGCCAAAAAGATGGGCATGAAGCCAGAAGCTGTGTCCGACAATTTGGGGACAATCGTGGGCGAGACGGGGTGCGCCCATGCCCTTTTGATGTTGGCCGGTGTGCTTGAAAAGGCCCAAGCCGGGCAGACGATTTTGGTGGCGCAATTTGGCCAAGGCTGTGAAGCACTCGTCTTTAAAGTCACCGACGCCATCACCCAGTTTAAGCCTCGTACTGGCCTTTCAGGCTGGCTTGCCAATCGTAAGGAAGAGACCAGCTATATGAAATATCTGGTCTTTAATGGGCTGGTGGAGTGGGACAAGGGCATGCGGGCGGAGAAGGACAATAAGACGGCTCTCACCACGCTCTACCGCTATAATGATGGCATTCTGGGCTTAGTGGGGGGGCGCTGTCAGGTCACCGGCACCGTCCAATATCCCCGCACCCGCATCTCGGTCGCCCCCAATTCACCCCAAGTTGATAGCCAAGAGCCGTATAAATTTGCCGAACGCGCTGCCAAAGTGCTGACTTATTCGGCTGATTATCTGACCTATTCGATGAACCCGCCCAATCATTACGGCCAAATCGATTTTGAAGGCGGCGGGCGAATCTTCATGGACATTGCCGATGTCGAACCCGGCGAGATTGATAGCGGCACGCCCGTGCGCATGGCATTTCGCGTGAAAGAATGGGATGATCGGCGCGGCTTTACCCGCTATTTCTGGAAGGCTGTTCCAGTTCGCTAGGCGCTATTTGGGGGTCGGAGCAGGGGCTGGGATCCTTTCAGTGAACCCGAACACTTCGGCATTTTCAGGCATGGCCCCGTAATTGGCATTCTTACATCCAGCCTCTGCTGTTTTTGTGTCGCGTAGCTGCCACTGCACAATCCAGCTGGTTTCGCCGGCCTGTGGGAAGATTTTATTGCCGCCAAGCCCAGCCAAGACTTCGGTCTTGAGCACAGCGTCAGGATTGGCGCTGGGCCGGTAAGTGAGCAGCACATCTTGGTCGCATTGATAGGGATTGCGCCACGATACCACCAGGCGCTTTCCCGGATCGACTTTGAATTCTTGGGTCGTCCCAGCAGGAATCTTGATCTTTCGACTGGCGTTTAGCGGCTCTGGCAAATAGACGCCATTCGAGCCGGAGCCTGAATAGGGGCGAGACCATTCAATCGTGAAAAAGGCCTTGCCGATGAGATAGACAAACGCAATGACCAGCCCAAGGGCAAACCAGCCAGCGGTTTCGCTGGGGTGTGGCGCTGTGGCGTGATCCGGGGCAACGCGCCTTATCTTGATTTGAGCCTTTAAATCATAATTTGACACAAATAACCTCTTAAGTAGATCGAATATAGGTTTGGCCGCCAAACGTGACAAGGCTCGGGCACGTGCGCTTTTGCCGTGACCATTATGCGGTTTTCTTGTCGTGTCGCCGAAGCGTGAGCGAAGAGCGGGGACCTTGTGGGATTTTGCGGCAGGAGGTCTGGGACTCGGCTGCGCCGTCCGGGATTGTCTGTTTGTAGTTTTTTGTTCTGGAAGGCTCATGCGCAGGC
>NZ_JADCBK010000116.1 GCF_020253525.1 Aquidulcibacter sp. | reverse complement strand
AGGCCTTTGCGAACTAGGCGGGGGTAATGACACCACCGAGGAGGGCTCATGATCCTCCCTTGAGCACACAGCACTATTTCAGCCGGGGCGCACGGTTTGCGTCGTATTCCGGGCCAGTCCGTTAATCTGGCCCACTTTAATTGACGCGCTCCAAGCGCCCCGGCCCCTCTGCTTGCTTCAGCCAAGCACAAGGCAAACCCCCGGAGGTTTTCCTCGCGGGGCTAAAGGTGTTGGCAGGAGGCGGGTGATAAAGTCCCCTCAGTCCATGCGGACTTTCTTTTTGAACGACTTCTTCCCGAAAGGGGGTGGGCCGCCCTTGGTGCGTGGGGGGCCGACGATGCCGCGAGGGCCGCGTTCGCCAGAAGCTACAGGCGCATTGGGTTTACCCTTTTTGCCGCCCTTTTTGGGGCCATCGCGGCGGGGCGCGCCCTTGGCGCTGCCTGGATGATTGGCAGGCTCAATCCGCATGGCATCATCTGGGTGATTATAGACGGCCTGCATGAAGCGGTCGGCAACGCGGGGGTCGATCTCAAACACCGTGTCGCGATCGAAAATCCGAATAGTGCCAATGTCATTCTTGGTGACATGACCCAGGCGGCAAATCAGCGGGATCAGCCATTTTGGGTCTGCGTTGGAATTGCGCCCCACCGAAAGGCGGAACCAAGGCGCGCCAGAGCCTTCTTGCCCGCCGAAGTCACGCGGGTCACGTTCTGGCCGGTCGCGCATACGGGCGGGCCGCTCACCCCGTTCTGGCCGTGGGCCACGAGGTTCTGGGACGGGCTCAAACACATCTTCAGGTTCTGGCAGGCGGGAGCGATAGAGGCGGATGAGCGCGGTTGCCACTTGTTCGGGACCTGCCGCTTCTAGAAGGGCTGCAGCGAGGCCAACATCTTCTTCGCTCGCAGGCTCTTTCAACATGGGATCATTCATCAAGCGGTCGCGGTCAGCCGCGCGGATGGATTCAGCGCTCGGTGGACCCGACCATGTGGCCGAAACCCCTGCCGAATGCAGCAATTGCTCAGCCTTTTTGCGCCGCGTGGTGGGGACCAACACAACTGAAATCCCCTTGCGCCCAGCCCGACCTGTGCGGCCCGACCGGTGGAGAAGAGCGGCCTTGTTCTGGGGCAGCTCTGCATGGATGACGAGATTGAGGTCTGGAAGATCAAGCCCGCGTGCGGCCACATCGGTGGCCACACAAACCCGGGCATGGCCGTCGCGCAGCGCTTGTAGCGCATCGGTACGCTCTTTCTGCGACAACTCACCCGATAGCGCCACCGCCGAAAAACCGCGCTCGCGCAGGCTTCCAAATAAGTGGCGCACGCTTTCGCGCGTTGCACAAAACACCAAAGCCCCGCCTGTGCCGTAAAAACGCAAGACATTGACCACGGCCAATTCCAGCTCGTTGGGGGCAACGCGGATGGCGCGATACTCAATATCGCCATGGGGCACATCGCGTGTGGTGGTGTCGATGCGAATGGCGTTGCGCTGATAATGCTTGGCCAAAGTCACAATGTCTTTGGCCAAGGTGGCTGAGAAGAGGAGGGTGCGCTTTTCTTCCGGCGTGCCGTCCAAAATGGCTTCGAGATCATCTTTAAAGCCAAGGTCGAGCATTTCGTCGGCTTCATCGAGGACAACGGCGCGCAGGGCGCTGAAATCGGCGCGCCCGCGTTCCATATGGTCGCGCAAGCGCCCGGGCGTGCCGACCACAATGTGACAGCCCGCTTGTAGCTTGCGGGCTTCTTGGCGGGCATCCATGCCGCCAACGCAGCAAACGACTTGCGCGCCTGCCTTGGCATAAAGCCATTCCAATTCGCGGGCGACTTGTTGGGCAAGCTCGCGGGTGGGGGCGATGACAAGGGCTAAGGGTGCACCACCGCGACCAAGACGGTCTTCGCCGGCCAAAAGCGTGGGGCCAATCGACAGGCCAAAGGCAACTGTCTTGCCAGAACCTGTTTGGGCGGAGACCAAAAGGTCTGCATCGGCGCGTTCTTCGGCAAGAACGGCGGCTTGAACCGGGGTCGGCTCGCCATAGCCTTGCGCCGTCAATGCGGCTTCAAAGACGGCGGGTAGAATAGGGAAGGGCATAGTAATCCTGAAACCGCCCGAAGAGTTGGCGGGGTATTGCGGGGGCGGCCTCAAAGCACGCCAAGGCGGGCCACATAGCAGGAATTGCGCGTAACAGCCACGCATGCATCTGTGTTTGCTGGTCTGTCCGCCCGTGAGGGCACCAGACTCTATCCATAGAATGAACAGACTGGGCCTCAAGCGCGCGGCCCTGCCTGCGAGGGGCAAAGGGGAAGACCCGCGCCAAGCCCGCGAATTTATCCCCTACTGCAGTCAATTCAGGCTTGTCTGCAGCTGCCTGTGGGTAGATGGATCGGCCTTCACCATTCCTTCATTCACTGCTTGCAAACCGCATTAACCGCAACATCTCCTTGCAACGGAGGCGAAGCGGGCCAATATCTAGCATTCCAGAACGCATTGGCGTGTTCTGAAAGAGGCTTTTATGACCGATCATATCACACGCGCACTGGGCTTAGTCCCAATGGTTGTCGAGCAAAGTTCGCGTGGCGAGCGGGCCTTCGATATTTTTTCTCGCCTGTTGCGCGAACGCATCATTTTCGTGTCTGGCCCGGTCGAAGACGGCATGGCCGCTTTGATCTGCGCCCAACTTCTTTTCTTGGAGTCTGAGAACCCCAAGAAGGAAATTGCTATGTATATCAATAGCCCAGGCGGTGTCGTCACCTCTGGTCTGTCGATCTATGACACGATGGAATATATCCGCTCTCCCGTCTCCACCGTGGTTATGGGCCAAGCGGCTTCTATGGGTTCGCTTCTGCTCGCCGCCGGGCAAAAGGGTAGCCGCGTTGCGCTGCCAAATGCCCGCGTCATGGTGCACCAACCTTCTGGTGGCTTCCGAGGGCAGGCGACCGACATTGCACGCCATGCTGAAGATATTGTCGCAACCAAGCGTCGTCTCAATGAAATCTATGTCAAGCACACGGGGCAAGACTATGACGTGATTGAGAAAACTTTGGACCGCGACCATTTCATGACCGCTGAAGAAGCCAAGGCATTCGGCATCGTGGACGAAGTTTTTGTGAAGCGCGAAGACCCAAGTCTGACGAGCTAAACACGCCTTTACCCCGCACGGCCTCGTTTTTGCGTAAGACCAAGCGGGTGAACATAATTGCTTCAGTTTTGCAACGGATCGTTGACAGATTCCGTGCAAGACTGGACAAAGCTTTTTGGAGCGACCGTCAGTGGCTGCTTTTGGCAGCACCGTGACGGACTGGAGTAGACATGACCAAAGCAGCCAGCGGTGATTCAAAAAATACGCTCTATTGCAGCTTCTGCGGCAAGAGCCAGCATGAAGTCCGCAAACTGATCGCAGGGCCTACCGTGTTCATCTGCGATGAGTGCGTCGAACTGTGCATGGATATCATCCGCGAAGAGAATAAGAACCAATTGGTCAAATCCAAGGACGGTGTGCCGACGCCGCAGGAGATCAAGGACGTTCTCGACGATTATGCGATCGGCCAGAATTACGCCAAGCGCGTTTTGGCCGTGGCTGTACACAATCATTATAAGCGCCTCGCACATTCGCAAAAGAATGGCGATGTGGAACTGGCCAAGTCGAACATTTTGCTGATTGGTCCAACCGGTTGCGGCAAGACCTTGCTGGCCCAAACCCTGGCCCGCATCATCGACGTGCCCTTTACCATGGCAGACGCCACGACTTTGACCGAAGCGGGCTATGTCGGGGAAGATGTCGAGAACATCATTCTGAAACTGTTGCAGGCGTCGGACTATAATGTGGAGCGCGCCCAGCGCGGCATCGTCTATATCGACGAAATCGACAAAATCAGCCGCAAGTCAGACAACCCATCCATAACCCGTGACGTATCGGGTGAGGGTGTGCAGCAGGCCCTGTTGAAATTGATGGAAGGCACGGTTGCATCCGTTCCTCCCCAAGGTGGCCGCAAGCATCCGCAGCAGGAATTCCTGCAAGTGGACACCACCAATATCCTCTTCATCGCGGGCGGGGCTTTCCCCGGTCTCGACACGATTATTTCGCGTCGCGGCACAGGTGCTGGCATTGGCTTTGGGGCCAATGTGCGCAGCCCAGATGACCGCCGTACGGGCGATGTGCTGCGCGAGTGCGAGCCTGAGGATTTGTTGAAATTCGGTCTCATCCCAGAATTTGTCGGCCGGATGCCTGTCTTCGCGACTTTGGAAGATTTGGACGAAGCTGCGCTCATCCAAATCCTGACTGAGCCGAAGAATGCGTTGATCAAGCAATATCAACGTCTGTTTGAGATGGAAAACACCAAGCTGACCTTCACCGATGAAGCTTTGCGCTGTGTGGCTACCAAGGCCATTGCGCGTAAGACGGGTGCACGTGGCTTGCGGTCCATCCTCGAAGGGGTGTTGTTGGAGACCATGTTCGACCTGCCATCTTATGAGGGTGTGGAAGAAGTGGTGGTCAATGGCGAAGTCATTGAAGGCCGCGCGAAGCCCTTGCTGATCTATTCAGAGCGGCGCGATCAAGCAGCCCCAGCTGCCGCTGGCTAAACATAAGGCGACATGGTGATGACGGACGAAGCCTTTGTTGATCCAACGCGGGCAGCCTTTGATCTGTTCAAATCGCTGCCACGGGATGAGCCGATCTGGATGCTCAATCAGGTACGGTTCCGGCCTTTGGCGCTTTATCCCGCCGATCATCCAGATGCCAAGCTGGGGCGGACGGGGGCAGAGGCCTACAAGGAATATGGCCGCACCAGTGACCCAATCTTCAGCCGCTTAGGCGGCAAGATTGTGTGGCGCGGGACCATGCAAGCCATGCTTACTGGCCCAGAAACAGAGGCTTGGGATACGATCTTCATCGCCAATTATCCCAGTGCAAGTGCCTTTTTGGCCATGGTGACCGATGCGGACTACCGCGAGGCCGTCAAGCATCGCCAAGCCGCCGTGTTGACCAGTCGTTTGGTGCGGTGTCAGCAACAAGATGCCAGTGGCGGATTTGCCTGATAGCCCAGCCCTGTGCTTAGGTTGCGTGCAAGCGGTCTGAGGAAGCAGGGCGGAATGATCATTGCCAGTCCAAGGGATTTTCGTCGTGCGGCGCAACAGCGCCTGCCACGTTTCCTGTTCGACTATGTCGATGGCGGGGCGCTTGATGAAGTAACGCTCAAAGCCAATGAGACTGACTTGTCCAAAATCCTGCTGCGCCAGCGCGTGCTGCACGCAATGGACAAGGTCGATCTGTCCACGACCCTTTTGGGCCAAGACCTTGCTCTGCCGATAACTCTGGGTCCTGTTGGCCTGTCGGGCATGTTGGCGCGGCGGGGGGAAGTGCAGGCAGCACAAGCCGCCGCCAAGGCCCGCATCCCCTATACGCTGTCAACGGTCAGCGTCTGCCCTTTGGCAGAAATTGCCGCTGCTTCCAGCCAGCCCATCTGGTTCCAGCTCTATGTCTTGAAAGATCGGGGCTTTATGGCCGATGCCTTGGCCCGCGCAGCGGCTTTAGGTGTGACGACTTTGGTGTTTACGGTCGATATGCCAACACCTGGATCGCGCTATCGCGACCCACACTCTGGCATGTCGGGTCCTTGGGCGGGAACCCGGCGCCTGGTACAAGCCATGCTGCACCCACGCTGGGCCCTGGATGTCGGCCTTTTGGGGCGGCCGCATGATCTGGGCAATATCTCTGTCTATCGGGGCCAATCCACGGGTTTGGCGGACTATATCGGCTGGCTTGGCGCGAATTTTGATCCCAGCATCGGCTGGCAGGACCTTGATTGGATCCGCCAGACTTGGCAGGGCCAAATCCTCATCAAAGGCATTTTAGACCCGGATGACGCCCGCGACGCCGTCAGCTTCGGGGCTGATGGGATTGTCGTGTCTAACCATGGCGGGCGACAGCTTGATGGCACGTTATCGACGGCAGCGGCAATGCCGGGAATTGTTGAGGCCGTGGGCAAATCTATCCCCGTCCTTGCGGACTCCGGTATAAGAAGCGGGGTAGATGTCTTGCGCTTTCTGGCATTGGGCGCAGACGCCGTCATGCTGGGGCGGGCCTATGCTTATGCCTTGGCCGCAGGCGGGGAGGCGGGTGTAAGCCGCCTCCTAGCCCTTTTTGAAGCGGAGATGCGCACCAATATGACCCTGATGGGGGTCAAGAAACTGGCTGACCTTGGCCCCCACTGCTTGGTTCAGCCCTCGCAGGGGAAATAAAATCTATTCTTTCAGCTTCAGCGTCTCGCCTATTTTGGCGGCTTCGATCTCGGCCGGGGTAAAGGGGAGGCGGTTCCAGCGCTTTTCAGCATAGGCTTTGGTCTGATCGGCATAAAAAGGCGAGGCAGGATCGGTGGATTGCGCATAGCTCAAAATCGCGTCGGCCACTGGGCCTTTGTCGTCAAAGCCGACAATCTGGACGTAAGAGGTGCCGTGGCGTGGGACGAGGACATTTCCGACCTTTTCGGAGACTTGCACATTGAGAACGCCGAGATTGCCATGGGCACCATGAATGGGGATGTTCTCTCCATTGCGGGTTACAAATTGAACATTTCCCCAAGCCACATCCAAGGGATAGCCTTCTTTGGTCAAGCGTTCAGCAGCGGACCGCAAAGCCCCGCGCAGCTGGTCGGCAACGGGGCCGGTTGTTACCAAATCACGGGGGGTGTTGACGGGGTCTTTCAGGTCAAAGGGCGTTGCCCATTTGCCCGGCAGCCGGTCGGCCAATTCCCAAAAGGCCCAGAACAGATAGGCACCCTTGCTGTCATTGTTATAGAGCCTGTCCCAGCCTTTTAGAGCCTGACAGGCCGCAGCCAAATCTGCTTGATCGGCACACAGTCCTAGAAGCGCATCGAGGGTCAATTCAGCCGCGAGGGTCTTATTGGCAAACTGCATGGCGCGCGCGGTTTCATGATCGACTTTGGTGCTTGTAAAGCCATCCGTGCCCGTCAATCTGCGGTCAATCTCGATCAGGCCAGAGCGGGTGCGCAGACTACGGGCAACTTCGGCCGTGCCCAGGATGGGTGACAAGACCCGATAGGGGGCCTTTGGATTGGTGAGCCAATAGCTGTCATTACTATTGGCGACATAGTCGCGCCGCTCAATGATGGCCTGATCACTGGCGGGCATCAGACCCGGGACGGGCGTGCCCGGTGCTTTATCCCACTCACAGGCAGAGCGGCTACCATCAAGGATCACAAGACGTTGGGCCAAGGGGGCAGAGCGCGGGGTTGCGCAATCCTTGATCTTTTGCGCCGAGACATTGGGAACGGCAGTCACATCGGCCAAAAGCGTATTGCCATAACGGTCAGCCGCGATCGTATTCACCCACGGAATGCCCAAAGTCTTGGTCACGGAGTCGCGAATATCGCCGACATTTTTGGCGAGATTCATGCCAACCCACGCATCAATCAGGCGATTATTGCCCGCATTGGCGTCGCGGATGGCAAAGGCACGTTCTTTTGTCCAGCTCAAGCCTGCGGCAGGCATGACCATAAGGGGGCCAAAACGGCTGACATAGACGGTGCGCTGGACTGGCCCGTCTGGGGTCGGCACTTGAATTTGCCGCACCTCCATCGCTTCACTCTTGCCATCCACCAGATAGCGCGTGGGGTCGGCTGGATCGAGCGTAAGCTCAAATACGGTCGCATGCTTAGAGGCAGTCACGGTGTGGGTCCAAGCAATGTCCTTGTTAAAGCCAATGGTGGGCAGGGGAGAGCCCGCCAATGTCGCCCCCATAACATCGACGACGCCTGGAATGGTGATGTGAAGCTGATAGAAACGGGAGGGGCCTGCCCACGGGAAATGCGGATTGCCGACAATCAGGCCACGCCCATTGGCGGTGGTTTCGGCACCAAAGGCCCAGCCATTGCTGCCAAGACCAGCTGCAGCAGGATCGGGCAGCGTGAGGGCAGCAACTTTCTCAGCCTTCACGTCCTGGGGTGGGGCGGCATAGGCAATGGCTTGGGCCAGAACCAAAGCGCCTGCACGCAAGGCGTTCTTTTCGGTGAGGCGCAGCATGTCATCTGTCGTGATCGGGCGCACCCAAGCCTTGCCGCGACACGCTTCTGGCACACGCTCTGGTCCCAGATCGCGCAACAGACGATTATAGCCGGCAACATAGCCCTCGGTCAGGTCGCGCGCGATTTTGCTGGTCTTCAAGCCGTCTCGGCGAAGTTTTGCCAAATCCAAATTTGACCGGAAGAACGTATCCGAGGCCAAATTGTCGAGCGGGTCAAAGCCGAGGCTGGTTTTCTCCTTGGCCCCAAAATGCAGGGATCGTTCGCCAGCCACCGTCGCAAAGTCTTCGGCCAGCATGCACAAATTGTCCTGCGCATAGGCATAAGCAACACCATAGCCAATCCCCTTCCAGTTCTTGGCGGTGATGTGGGGGATGCCATAAGTCGTGCGCGTGATACTGGCTTCAAGGCCTTGCGGCTTGGCGTGGGCTTGGCCAGCAAGCGCGCAGGCTAGAACGATCAGGGATACTGATTTAAAGCGCATTTATTCCTCCAGATTGGCAATCGACGGCCTATATTTTTCGAAGACCCTAGGGTGCCCCGCGGTGTGAAGCAAGGACGAGGTAAGCGCATTGGGGGTTAGGACTACGATCACATCTTTGCGCCTTGCCAAATCACGGAAACAGGTCAGGCCTTGAACGCAGGCTTAAGCGCATCCATTTGTGGAATAACATCACCGCGGACTTGCAAAAGCCCGCAACACGGCGCCCTATCTCCCTGTGGAGCGCGTTTTGATCCACATGGATCAAAGTTGCGCCCCAAAAAAGAATTAGGATGCCTCAGGCTAAGTCTAAGGAAACTAAATGACCAAGACACGTATTCTGCCGCTTCTGCCCCTACGCGACATCGTCGTGTTCCCGCATCGTGTCTCGCCCTTGTTTGTTGGGCGGGAAAAGTCGGTTCGGGCGCTGGAAGAAGCGATGCGCAGCGACAAGGAAATTGTGTTGGCGACCCAAAAGGACGCGAGCGCCGATAATCCAGGCCCAGGCGATGTGCATAAGATTGGGGTTATTGCTTCGGTGCTGCAATTGCTGAAATTGCCCGATGGCACGGTAAAGGTCTTGGTTGAAGGCAAGTCGCGGGTTTCGATCCAAAGCTTTGATGCGACTGAGCCCATGTTTACGGTACAAGTCGAAGAGATCGAAGACCTCGACGCCGATACCCCAGAAGCCAAAGCCCTGTCGCGCACCGCGATTGAGCAGTTTGAGAATTACGTCAAACTCAATCGTAAAATTCCGCCCGAAATCGTCTCGGGCCTCAGCCAATTGCCAACCGCCAGCCAAGTTGCGGATGTGATTGCCGACAATTTGGCCATCAAACTGGAACAGAAGCAGGAGCTTTTGGAAATCTTCAGCGCCACCAAGCGTCTAGAGCGCATCTTCACCTTCATGGAAGGCGAAATGGGCGTGTTGCAGGTTGAGCGCCGGATCCGTAACCGCGTTAAGCGGCAGATGGAGAAGAGCCAGCGCGACTATTATCTGAATGAGCAAATGAAGGCCATTCAGCGCGAACTGGGCGAGCAGGACGAAGGTCGTGACGAGCTGCAGGAGCTGGAAGAGCAAATCCGCAAAACCAAATTCTCCAAAGAAGCCCGCACCAAGGCTGAAGCTGAGCTTAAAAAGCTGAAGCAAATGAGTCCGATGTCGGCGGAATCAACCGTGGTTCGCAATTATCTTGATTGGCTGTTGGCCCTTCCTTGGGGCAAGCAGAAAAAGACCAAGAAGGATATTGATGCGGCAGAACAAGTGCTCGATGGCGATCACTATGGCTTGGAAAAAGTCAAAGAGCGCATCTTGGAATATCTGGCCGTTGGTGCGCGCACCAATAAATTGCGTGGCCCCATTCTGTGCCTCGTTGGCCCGCCAGGCGTAGGCAAGACCTCGCTGGGCAAGTCTATCGCGAAAGCGACCGGGCGCGATTTCGTGCGCGTGTCTCTGGGCGGGGTGCGCGATGAGTCAGAAATTCGTGGCCATCGCCGCACCTATATTGGCTCTATGCCCGGTCGCATCATTCAATCGATGAAAAAGGCAAAAAGCGCCAATCCGCTCTTCTTGTTGGATGAAATCGACAAAATGGGTGCCGATTATCGTGGCGACCCAGCAGCAGCTTTGTTGGAGGTCTTGGACCCCGAACAAAACAGCACCTTCAACGACCATTATTTGGAAGTCGATTATGACTTGTCAGATGTGATGTTCGTGACCACGGCCAACTCGCTCAACATGCCCCAGCCTTTGCTGGACCGCATGGAGATTATCCGCATCCCCGGCTATACCGAAGATGAAAAGGTGGAAATCGCCAAGCGGCACTTGTTGCAAAAGCAGATCGACGCCAATGGTCTGCGCGTGGGTGAATTCTCGCTGTCGGACGAAGGCTTGCGGGAAGTGATCCGCTATTACACCCGCGAAGCCGGTGTGCGCAGCCTTGAACGTGAGATCGCTAATCTGGCCCGTAAAGCCGTGCGCGAGATCAGCCAGAAGAAGAAAGAAACCGTCGCGATCACACCTGAAAATGTCAAAGACTATTTGGGTGTACGCAAGGTGCGCTTTGGTGAGGCCGAGACTGAGGATCAAGTCGGGGCCGTCACGGGTCTGGCTTGGACTGAAGTTGGTGGCGACACGCTGACGATTGAAGCGGTGCAAATGTTCGGCAAAGGCCGCATGACCGTCACGGGCAATTTGCGCGACGTGATGAAGGAATCCATCTCGGCGGCAAGTTCTTATGTGAAAGCGCGTGCGCCGCACTTTGGCATTAAGCCTACCTTGTTTGACCAGACCGACATCCATGTGCATGTGCCCGAAGGGGCAACGCCCAAGGATGGGCCATCGGCAGGGATTGCCATGATGACGGCGATTGTCAGCCTTTTGACCAATAATCCGGTATCGCGCTCGGTTGCCATGACCGGCGAGATCACCTTGCGTGGCCGGGTTCTGCCGATTGGTGGCTTGAAGGAGAAGCTCTTGGCCGCTTTGCGGGCGGGCATCAAAACCGTGCTGATCCCGAAAGAGAATGAGAAGGACCTTGAAGACATTCCAGAAAATGTGAAGCAGGGCCTGACCATTATTCCGGTGTCAACCGCAGATGAAGTTCTGGTTCATGCCCTGACCCGGCCCATCGTCGCGATTGATTGGAACCCAGAAGATGCCGCCGAAGCCTTAGCGAAGCGTCTGCCAGAGGCAGGCGACCCAAGCGCTGCTACGGCGCACTAGGCTTTAGCGCTCTTAAGGCGGGAAGGGGCCCTGACAGACCTGTCGGGGCCTTTTTCTTAGGCTAGATGGGTTTGGATATTCTGCTTCCAAGCCTGAAGCGGCTGCACGTGGGGCCTTGCCAGAAACCCCATCCAACCCCTATGGAAGCGGCGTGGGGCGGTTAGCTCAGCTGGAGGAAGATCGGAAGAGCGT